>CADBMH010000062.1 GCA_902795705.1 uncultured Lachnospiraceae bacterium
CTGCCGATAGACAGGGAGTTTATTGTTTATTCCATTCTATTGTTTGCGATGATGTTAAGCGGATATCTGGATGATGCGGCGAAAAATCCATGGAGCGATTATAAAAAGGGCGCGATCGATCTGATTTTAGCACTTCTTACGATGTGGAATTTTATGAATTACAATGGCACGGAGATTCATTTTATGTCCTTTTCGTGGAAGCTTCCGATGCCGGTCTATTTTATTCTCGGAGTAATCCTTATATGGGTGTCTGTTAATGTGACAAACTGCTCGGATGGAGTGGACGGCTTGTGTGCAAGCATCTGCTGTGTGTCATTCACCTCGTTCGCGATGCTTTTTTCTGCACAGCTTGAAAGTTATGCTGCATCCTGCCTGATTCTGGTTGCCGTGCTTTTAGCATATCTTTGCTTTAATTCAAAGCCAAGCAGTATGCTCATGGGAGATGCAGGCTCGAGGGCACTTGGATTTTATCTGGCTGTGATCGCGATGAAATCCGGACATCCGTTTATTTTTATATTACTGGCGGCTGTTTTGATCGTGGACGGCGGTATTGGATTAGTGAAAATATTTTTGCTTCGTTTTTTCAAAATAGCAATTTTAAAGCATACGGTTACACCACTGCATGATCATGTAAGAAAGGAAAAGGGGTGGTCGGACACGCAGGTTGTGTTCCGCTTTTCGATCATTCAGATGCTTTGTGCGATCGTATCGTCTTTTATCATATAGAATTAAGAAGAAATGGCCGGTAATCCGGCGGAGGAGGGTTTACTTATGGAAGAGACAACAAATGATATGAAGGAAGAGGAGGTTTTGGAAGCAGAAGGTGATTTGGAAACGGAGGAATCTGTGAATGATGGGATCACAGAGGAATCGGGTGGAAGAATCAGCAGATTTAAAAAGCGGCGTGTGAATAAGGTAGGTCTGGTTCACAGCATGCGCTTTAAAATCCTGATCAGTATCGCAGTCTGTTGTATTTTGGTTTCGGCAATCAATCTGTTTACCGTGATTCCGCTTTTGCGGGAGGAGATTACGGAATCGAATCGGAATTATATTCTGGATATGACAAAATCGGCAAGCAGGGAATTAAAGTTTTTAGTGCAGGCAACCGGGGTGGAACAGGCGAAAAACCAGCTTAGTGCGATTTCGGAAAATGCGAAATTAAATGGAGTTGCTTCCAGTTATTGCTATATTGTGGCTTCGGATGGGACGATGCTCTATCACCCGACAAAGGAGAAAATTGGACAGCCGGTAGAAAATGAAGTGATCAAACAGGTAGCTGCTGATATTTCTGCGAGAAAAAAGGTGGAGCCGAAAACGATTGAATATGATTTCAAGGGAGCAACAAAATATTCTGCCTTTGCTGTTGAGGATATTTCAAAGTTTATTGTTGTAATTTCCGCGGATAAGAGTGATATTTTATCTCCGGTCAATGTGGCAATCAGAAGAACAATCCTGACGGCGGCTATTGTAGTGATTCTGGCTTTAGTGATCGTAGGACTTTTGATGTATCGTATGTTAAAGCCGATGAGTGCAATCACCGAGCAGGTCGGGAAATTTGCTTTTATGGATTTCAGGGAGATTCCTGAAAATCAGAAATTCTTAAGAAGAAAAGATGAGATCGGTGTTATGGCGAATGCAACTGAGACACTGCGTTCGGGACTGATTCAGGTGGTTCAGGATCTGAAGGAGCAGAGCAGTCTGCTGCATCAGACCTCGGAAGCATTGAAGAGACAGACCTATGATACTTCGACGATGATCGATCAGGTGGATGATGCGGTACGCGAGATTGCAGAGGGCGCGACTGCACAGGCAGGCGAAACGCAGGCGGCCACCGAGCAGATTTCAAATATGGGTGATATGATTGCCAGAAGCAATACGAATGTAGAGGAGATCCGGGGAGAATCTTCACAGATCCATGATTCTACCTTAGTTGCAAACGAAACCTTACAGCAGTTAGAGCAGATCAATGCAAAGGTGCGTGAGGCGATTGATGAGATCTATGAGCAGACCTATACGACAAATGAATCTGCAATAAACATTCAGGAGGCTGCTGCACTGATCACGAGCATTGCGGATGAAACGAGTCTTCTGTCATTAAACGCTTCGATTGAGGCGGCGAGAGCAGGTGAACATGGACGGGGCTTTGCAGTCGTTGCAAATCAGATTCAGAAGCTTGCGGAGCAGTCTAATGATTCCGCAAACCGGATCGAGGCGATCATTGATAATCTTCTGGCAGATTCGAAAAAGACGGTACAGACGATGGATGAAGTAAAAGAAATCGTTGAAAAGCAGAATGAAAGTGTGCATAAGACAGCAGAGATTTTCCATGTTGTTGAAAAAGGAATTGACAGCTCTCTGGAAGGAATCGGTGATATTGCGGCAGATACCGATAAGATTGATAAATCAAGACTTTCTGTTACGGAAAGTGTGCAGAACTTGACCGCGATCGCAGAGGAAAATGCGGCAAGTACGGAGGAGTCTTCCGCTTCCGTAACACAGGTTCGTAATTCCGTTGATGACATTGCGGAGAATGTTGACGGATTGAATGATATTGCATCTCAGATAGAAGACGCAATGAATAAATTTGTGCTTTAGATTTTATAAAAAGATATGGTATCAGGGGGACATAGTTGATGAGCAGTACGGTAACTGTAGGTTTGTTGGTCGTGATCGTATTATATCTGGCGATGATGGTTACGATCGGTGTTTATTATTCGAAAAAGACAGAGAATGTCGGTGATTTTTACTTAGGTGGCAGAAAGCTGGGTCCGTTGGTGACCGCGATGAGCGCGGAGGCTTCTGATATGAGCAGCTGGCTTTTGCTCGGACTTCCGGGACTTGCCTATATTACCGGAGTGGCAGATCCGGGGTGGACAGCAATCGGTCTTGCGGTCGGGACTTATTTTAACTGGCTTCTGGTTTCAAAAAGACTGCGCAGATACAGTGCCAAGGTTGGTGCGATTACGATTCCTGATTTCTTTGCAAAGCGCTTTCATGATAAAGGGAAAATGCTTTTAGGAGTTTCGGCGCTTATCATTGTTATCTTTTTTGTACCGTATACGGCATCCGGATTTGCAGCATGTGGAAAGCTGTTTGGTACTTTGTTCGATATTCCGTACATGCCTGCGATGATCGGAAGTGCGGTGATCATTGTCGCATATACGACATTGGGAGGCTTTTTGGCAGCGAGTACGACAGATCTGATCCAAAGCATTATTATGACGGTTGCGCTTGTGATCGTTGTAGTTTTCGGTATCTCGCTTAGTGGAGGTCTGGCTGCTGTCATAGATAATGCGAAACCATTGTCCGGATATCTGACACTGACGGACAGCTATGATGTCGGGACAAAGACTTCACATCCGTATGGGGTATTGACTGCCTGCTCAACGCTTGCATGGGGACTCGGTTATTTTGGTATGCCGCATATTCTTCTGCGCTTTATGGGAACAGAGGATGAAAACAAGCTGAAGATTTCAAGACGGATCGCAACGATCTGGGTGGTGATTTCGATGACAATTGCCATTTTTATCGGAATTATCGGCTATAGCATTTCCTTAGAGGGACATATTGAGATGTTTACGGATACGGCACATTCTGAGACGCTGATTATCCGCATCGCGATGCTTTTAAGTCAGCATGGGGTGATTGTTATAGTTCTGGCGGGGCTGATTCTTGCGGGGATTCTGGCATGTACGATGTCTACCTCTGATTCGCAGCTTCTGGCAGCGTCCTCCAGTGTTTCGGAAAATCTGCTTCGTGAAGTGTTTGGTATCAAGCTTTCGAAAAAGGGTTCAATGATCGTTGCGAGAGCTACAGTCATAGTGATTGCAGTGATCGGTATTGTGCTCGCCAGCGATCAGAATAGCTCTGTTTTTAATATTGTTTCCTTTGCATGGGCGGGGTTTGGCGCGTCTTTCGGACCGGTTATGCTGTTTTCTTTGTTTTGGAAGCGCACGAACCGGTTTGGTGCATTTGCTGGTATAATCGTCGGTGGAGCAATGGTTTTCATCTGGAAATATCTGGTGCGTCCGATGGGAGGGATCTTAGATATTTATGAGCTGCTCCCTGCATTCCTTTGTGCCGGTATCGTAATCGTGATCGTTAGTCTTTTGACACCGGCACCGGAGCAGGAGGTTATTAAAGAGTTTGAGAATATTTAAAATAATGGAACAGGGAAGTACATTCTTCTTTGCCCGCGGTGTAAAGTCCGATATAGTTTCCGGTAAACATGCCGCCGACCTCTGTGGTCAGATAGGCGGCTTCTCCTTCTCCGAGAAGTTGGAAATTGATACCGTCCATGGAGTATGAAAAGCTGTATTTTTCCTTCGTTCCTGAAAGCTTTAGTGTGATTCCGTCTTCCGGGATCACACATTTTTTTTGTATTTCCGAGACTAATGTGCCGATCTGTCTGCGGAAAAGAAGAACGGTTTTGTTTTCGGTTTTCTGAATTGCGATTTCGTAATGATGCCTGTGATTGAGATAAATCGTCAGACCTGTTTCATCGCCGGTGTTCATCGGAGAGAAAGAGACCTTTGTTTCTGCTTCAAATTCATGATGCTCCTGCCTGTGTCCGAGGAAGGCAGTTCCCTGATCCTCACAGAGTTTGTGGCCATTTGATTTTAACAGCAGACCGGCATGTTCTTCCTTTTTTGCCTGACAGGTAAAATCTGCCGGTTCGTAAATAAAGTTCCAGCATGGATTCAGGTCTTCGGAAGAAAAATCATCATAAAATTTCCCGGTACAGGCGAGTAGCTGTTTTGGAACACCTTCAAGCCATTCAGAGTCAGAAAAGGAAGGAGCGTCGTATTCGGTTTCTAATCTGCCTTCTGTACCTAGAACCGGAAATGCACCCTTTTCCCAAAGAACCGGAAGAAGCATCGTTTCTCTGCCCAGGTTATGCTTAAACGGATAGGAGATGCTGCGGGTGCCGAGGCAGACAGCATGATAATTTCCCAAGTGGTCCTCGAAAATGTCGGCGTGACCGGCGGCTTTTATTTCGGCAGCAGTACTTCGGTTCGTGAGGATCGGATTCTTTTCGTCAGGCTCATAAGGTCCGTATATATTGTGGCTCCGGGCGATTGTCACCATGTGTCCGAGCTCTGTGCCGCCTTCGGAGATCATTAAATAATACCAGTTATCTTTTTTGTAAAGATGTGGTCCTTCGGGATCATTTCCTCCGGTTCCGTTCCAGATAAAGACGGGTTCTTTTTTATATTTTCCGGTCTTTATATCAATTTCGCAGAGAAATATTTTGCTTTCGGCAGCACCGGTATAGTAGGCGTGTTCCCCTTCAAAATAAAAGGAAGGATCAATGCCGGGAGTTTCCAGACGGACAGGATCTGACCATGCATTTTTCTGAAAGGGATCCTTTGTCCATACGAAAAAGTTTCCGTCTGTTTCACCGCCATAGGCTACATTGGTGCAGACCACATAAAAGGTTCCTTCGTGGTAGCGAATAGTAGGGGCATAGGTGCCTGTTGCGCCCGGAAATCCTTTTCTGAGAGTGAGCTGTTCCGTTCTTTCAATGCAATGTCCGAGCTGTTCCCAGTGAAGAAGATCCCTGCTGTGAAACACAGGAATCCCCGGAAAATATTCGAAAGAAGAGTTGACAAGGAAATAATCTTCTCCGACACGGCAGACGCTTGGATCCGGGTGCATGCCCGGTAAAATCGGGTTTTTGTATTTCATGAAAAATCCTCCGTTCGTTTTTAGTGCTATTTTACATGATTTTGGAGGAAATGAACAGGGGGAGATGATAACACTTTCACAAAAAATTTACAAAAAATTCTTACAAAAAAATTTATTTTGGGATATAATAATAGTTGTAGAATATATACATATTTTGGATATTTGCTGTAAACAGATTTGCGAAAAAAGGTGTTGGATTGTGTTGTGAAAGTGAGGGAAATTTATGTTTGAAAAAGGAGATTATATCGTTTATGGAAACAGCGGTGTCTGCGAAGTGATGAATATCGGTCCGATGGAGATGACCGGGGTTACAAAGGGCAAATTATATTATACATTGCGGCAGGTATATTCAGACGGTGGGACGATATTTACTCCGATTGATAATGAAAAGATTGTGATGCGACTGGTGTACGGGAAAGATGAGGTACTTTCTCTGTTAGGTACGATTTCCTGTACGGAACTTTTGGAGATTGAGGAAGAGAAAAAAAGAGAAGAAATATATAAAGAAGTCCTTAAGGTGTGTGACTTTCACAAATTGATTTCGTTGATCAAGCTGATTTTGTTTCGAAAAAAAACAAGAGAAGAAATGGGAAAGAAGATGGCATCTTTAGATGAAAGATATTTGAAAATGGCAGAGGAAGCTCTGTATGAAGAACTGGAGATCAGCCTTTCCTCTTCAAGAGAGGAGGTTGTCAGACTTGTGGAGGAGGAGCTTGCCAAGGAAGAGCATTCGTCTGAGATTTTGTGCGTATCTTAGTTGTTCATTTCCGCTGTAAGAAAAAGTGGGTGGAAAACTTTTATATTGGTGCAATTGCATAATAGTAACCGGTTATAGTGAAAAACTATAACCGGTTATTTATTTTTAGTATTAGCGTATACTAACATACTATGTTAGTATGGATAAGACAAAAACAGCAGGACATACAAAAGAGAACAGAATGAACTGTAAGGAATTAAGGCAGGAGGCGTAATACAGTGAGTGAGGATCGTATTATTAAGCTGGAGCATTTAAGTAAAAAATTTCAAATAAAGGGAACTGAGGTCACAGCAGTTGATCAGGTGGATTTAGAAGTAGGGCGTGGAGAAATCTTTGGGATTATCGGATTTTCCGGAGCCGGAAAATCAACTCTGGTAAGATGTATCAATCTTCTGGAGCGGCCGACAGAGGGGGCGGTGTATTTCGATGATACGGATCTGATGAGTGTAGGTCAGGCAGAGCTTAAAAAGATCAGACAGAAGATGGGAATGATCTTTCAGCAGTTTAATCTTTTAGAGCAGAGAAATGTGATTGATAATGTCTGTTACCCGTTAGAAATAGCCGGGGTAAAAAAAGCAGAGCGGTTAGAGCGGGCAAGAGAATTACTTAAGATTGTGGATCTGTCAGAAAAGGAAAAGGCTTATCCGTCGAGGCTGTCCGGAGGGCAAAAACAGAGAGTCGCAATCGCAAGAGCGTTAGCGACGAATCCGGAGGTGCTTTTATGTGATGAGGCTACGAGTGCGTTAGATCCGATCACGACAAAGTCAATCTTAGAGCTTTTGAAGAAGATCAATCAGGATTACGGAGTGACGATCATCGTCATCACACATGAAATGAAGGTGGCGGAACGAATCTGTGACCGGATTGCGGTGATGAGTGAAGGAAAGGTAGTGGAATGCGGAGCTGTCAAGGAAATTTTTTTAAATCCGAAGTCGGATACGGCAAGAAGGCTGATTTTATCTGATGATCAGATTGATGAATCAGGACAGGGAAGAAAAGTGCTCCGGATTGCGTTCGATGGGCAGTCCTCCTTTGAACCCTTCATTTCTTCGATGACAGTACATACCGGCATTATGATCAATATTTTGGGGGCAAATACGGAAAATATCGGTGGGAAGGCATATGGGCAGATGTTAATTGAGGCACCAAAGGAGGAAGCTTCTTTGCAAAAGATAAAAGAGTTTTTAACAGAAAAGGGTATTTACTTTGAGGAAGGAGGGAAAAGCGCATGACACAGGAGCTTTGGGAGCTGTTAGGAAAGGGAATTTTAGAAACCTTATATATGGTTTTAGTATCCTCCGCAGTTGCTTATGTGATCGGAATCCCCTTGGGGGTACTTGTTTTTGTGACGGATACCGGCGGTATCTGCAGGAACAGGGCAGTTAATTTTATCTTTGGCGGTATCATCAATCTGGTCCGCTCTGTACCGTTTCTGATCCTGCTTGTAGCGATCCTTCCGTTTACAAGACTGGTGGTCGGAACGACAATCGGCTCGACGGCAACGATCGTGCCTCTTGTAGCAGCGGCGGCACCGTATGTGGCACGAATGGTGGAATCTTCCCTGAAGGAAGTGGATCATGGAGTAGTGGAAGCGGCCCAGGCGATGGGCTCATCGAATTTTCAGATCATATATAAGGTTCTTCTTCCGGAGGCAAAGCCGTCGCTTGTCGTCGGAGCAACGATTTCACTGGCGACGATTTTAGGATATTCTGCGATGGCAGGCTTTGTCGGAGGCGGCGGACTGGGAGCGATTGCAACGAATTACGGATATTACCGGTATGACAGCGAGACCATGCTTATCACGGTACTGTTACTGGTACTGATCGTACAGCTGTTTCAGGAGGTCGGACTGCGTCTGGTGAATCATATTGATAAAAGAATTAAATAGAAGGTTGTTGCAAAACCATTTTAAAGGGCTTTGCAATTATCCATATATATTATGAGAAAAGAAAGGAATGATTTATTATGAGAAAAGGAACAAAGAAATTATTGGCACTGTCACTGGTAACGACATTAGCATTTGGAGCGCTCACGGGATGCGGAAGTGCTTCTTCCAAGTCTTCGGATTCTTCTTCCGGAAAAAGCAATACGGAATTAGAGACGATCAAGGTAGGAGCATGCGTGACGCCGCATGCTGAGGTTTTAAGAGCAATTTCAGATGATCTGGAGGCGAAAGGATATAAGTTAGAGGTTGTTGAGTATAATGACTATGTGCTTCCGAATACGGCATTGGAGGATGGAGAGCTGGATGCGAATTATTTCCAGCACCAGCCGTATCTGGATGATTTTAACAAAGAAAACGGTACACATATCGTAGGTGTGGGCGGTGTACATTTTGAACCACTTGGTATCTATGCAGGAAAGACAAAGGATTTAAAGGATTTGAAGGAAGGCGCAGTTGTAGCAGTTCCAAATGATACGACCAACGAAGCAAGAGCACTGCTGCTTCTTCAGCAGGAAGGACTGATCAAGTTAAAAGACGGTGCGGGATTACAGGCAACAGCGCTTGATATTGAGGAAAATTCTCTGAAGTTAGAAATTAAGGAATTAGAGGCGGCACAGGTTGCCAGATCCATTCAGGATGTGGACATTGCATGCATTAACGGTAACTATGCGTTAGAGGCAGAGCTAGATGCTGCGATTGCATTGGAATCTGCGGAGTCCGAAGCTGCACAGACCTATGCAAATATCATTGCCGTAAAAGAGGGAAATGAAAATACAGATAAGACAAAGGCACTGGTAGATGCAGTACTTTCTGATAAGGTAAGAGATTTTATCAATGATAATTACAAGGGAGCAGTTGTTCCTGTATTTTAGGAGGAAAAGACAAGAATGTGTAAGGTGAATATTGAAGAATTAAAGAAGGCACCGGTCGCCGTTCTCGGCGGCGGTGCTGTTGGAAAGACGGTGGCTGCAGATTGTAAATTAGGCGGAAATACGGTACACCTTTTTGATGTGGAGCCGTATGCGAAGACCACGCTTGCAGGTCTTGAAAAGACGGGAATTACCCTGACCGGTAATCCGAAAAACAAATACGGATTTAAGCGGCTTGGAACGGCACACTTTGACTTGATCACAACAGATTTAGCCGAGTGTGTCAAAGGGTGTAAGCTTGTGATCGTAGCAGTACCGTCTGTTGCGCATGAGACATTTTTTGAACAATTAGTTCCTCTTTTGGAGGATGGGATGATCGTACATATCATACCGGATAACTTTGGCTCACTGAAGCTTCGTAAAAAAATGAGAGAGCTTGGCAGTGACAAGGAGATCATTGTCGGAGGCTGGTCGAGTGCCCCGTACGGAACCAGAGTAGAGACAGAGGGCGGTGTGATGACCTCCGAGTGCTGGCTTGTGTACCGTGCGATTACACTCAGAGGTGCGGCACTTCCGTCTACCGATCAGGATGTTTTTCTGGAGAGTTCAAAGGCACTTGGATGTTTTGATTCGATTACAGAAGGCGACGGCTATACATCCGGAAATACAGTGATGGATATCGGATTTAGTAATGTCAATCCGGTTCTGCATTGTCCGGGAACTTTATTAGGTGTCGGCGTTATGGAAAACTGGGGCAGGATTTACGGAGGTAATGACAAATATACTTATTCCATTTATAGTCATGCCTACTGTGAATCGATTGCTGAGGTTCAGTATGCATTCTATCTGGAGGAGGTTGCACTGGCGGAGAAGATGGGAGTCGGAATACAGAAATTCCCGAAGAAAAACTTCCTGTCCAGAACCAGTATTCTGGGACCGGAATATATGGGTGATGACTGTATTGTCCCATTTGATGAACAGTGGCAGACCGGCTTCGGAACGGGACCGTTCACAATCCAGAACCGCTATATTACGGAGGATATCCCGGTGGGCTGTCATATATATCATGAACTCGGAAAGAAGTATGATGTGGCAACACCGGTGATCGACAGCATGATCACACTTGGTTCTGTAATGACCGGACAGGATTTTTATCAGACAGGTCTCACACTGGATGATCTGGGAATCGGTCATCTGAATGCGGAAGGACTTTTAGTATACTTAAAGGAAGGGATATATGAATGATCTGGCAGGGAAGACTGGAGGACAGGGAGGATCTTGCGGGGATTTATGAAACACCGGCAAGATATACGGCAGGCTTTGCCATCGGAATTATCGCGGTAGAACTGATCTATCCGAAAATCCCGGGGAATGTGGCAAATGCGACAACCTATCCGTTTCCGGTGTTATATAAAAAGGTCAGCTTCGATATCGAACGGCTTTTTGCGGGAGATGCTTCTTTAAAAGAGGAAATTATAGAAGCTGCAAGGTCTTTGGAAAAGGACGGCGTGCGTGCGATTATAGGTGCCTGCGGCTATTTTGCACATTTTCAAAAGGATGTGGCTGAGGCGGTAGATGTTCCTGTCTTTCTTTCCAGCTTATGCCAGCTTCCGATGATCAGGCTTTCCCTTTCGGAGAAGAAAAGGATTGCTGTTTTGGCGGCAAGCGGTGAAAATATTACAGAGGAAGTGTTGGAAAAGGTCGGAGCGGACGGAAAAAGACTCGTGGTGAAAAATATCGGGGATCTTCCGGCGTTTCATCCGATCCGTTACGGTGAGTTAAAGTTAGATAACGGAAGACTTACGGCTGAGCTTTGTAAGGTAGTAGAGGAGTTAATGAAACAGGAGGAAAATATCGGAGCAATTCTTTTAGAATGCAGCGATCTTCCGCCTTATGCAAAGGCGATCCAGACCGTTACAGGCCTGCCGGTATTTGACTTTAATACAATGATCACAATGGTATATCATGCTGTTGTGCAAAAGACCTATTTTGGGTATTTTTAATAATTGTTTTTGTTCTTGCAAATCGTAAAACTTTTAATTGTATGAGTACGTTTTTCGGGTCACCGGCAGATGAGGCCGGTGACTCTGATTTTGAAGGGAGAATAAGATGCCGGTATTATCAAATAGAACAGCAGATTTTACGGATTCCGTAATTCGCAGAATGACCAGAATTTCAAATGAATATCATGCGGTGAATTTATCGCAGGGATTTCCTGATTTTGAACCGCCGGAGGAGATCACGAACCGGCTTAGTGAGGTGGCAAAGGAGGGACCGCATCAGTACGCGCTTACCTGGGGTGCAAAAAATTTCAGGGATGCACTTGCAAAAAAGCAGGAGCATTTTTCGGGAATGAAGATCGATCCGGAGAAAGAAATTGTCGTGACCTGCGGCAGTACGGAAGCGATGATGGCGGCAATGATGTCTGTCTGCAATCCGGGGGATAAGGTCGTTGTATTTTCGCCTTTTTATGAAAATTACGGGGCAGATGCGATCCTGAGCGGGGCAGAGCCGGTTTATGTTCCGTTAAATCCGCCGGAGTTTGGTTTTGATGCGGATGTGTTAGAGGACGCGGTAAAGAAAAAGGGAGTGAAAGCACTGATTTTGTGCAATCCCTCCAACCCCTGCGGAAAAGTATTTACAAGAGAGGAACTTTCGGTTATTGCCAAGTTTGCAATCCGGTACGATATTTTTGTCATCACGGATGAGGTCTATGAGCATATTCTGTATAAGCCGTATGAGCATGTCTATATAGCGACATTGCCGGAGATGAGGGAGCGGACGATCATCTGCAGCTCTTTGTCGAAAACTTATTCGATCACGGGCTGGAGGCTGGGGTATGTGATCGCTGCACCTGATATCATAGACCGGGTCAAAAAGGTGCATGATTTCCTGACGGTCGGAGCAGCGGCGCCGCTTATGGAGGCGGCAGTCGTGGGACTGCAGTTTGATGATGCGTATTATCACCGGCTTCAGGAGAAATATACCCACATGAAGGAGCTTTTTGTCGGCGGGTTAAAGGAAATCGGTCTTTCGTTTACAGAGCCGCAGGGAGCCTACTATGTTCTGGTGGATATCCGGGAATTTGGATATGATGATGATGAAGCGTTCTGTATCGATCTGGCAAAGAAGGTAGGAGTAGGTGCGGTTCCGGGCTCCAGCTTCTTCAGGGAGAGTGTGAATCATCTGATCCGTTTTCATTTTGCAAAGCAGGATGCGACCTTGAAAGAGGCATTAGAGCGTTTGGAGGGGATTTATCGGCTAAAAAAATAATGGAGGGATTATATTCATTCTTAAAAAAATAAAAAAGGTGTTGACAACTTATTGTAGTTAGGTTATACTAACTAGTGCGAGAAATGAAAAACTTTCTCATGTAGTCGTGTTATATATGGGATTACTTAAAGAAGAGAAAAGGGGTGTGATATGATGCCTTTAACGTTAGCAGCGTCGGGAGAAGAAAATACGATTAAAAAAATCGGTGGAAAAGAGGAGACGAAAAAATTCCTGGAAAGCTTAGGTTTTGTGACTGGTGGCAGCGTGACTGTTGTTTCCGAGGTAGACGGGAATATGATCGTCAATGTAAAGGATTCAAGAGTAGCGATCGGGAAGGATATGGCGAACAAAATCATGGTATAGCTATTGGTCCGCAGATTTCTGCGGCAGCAATAAATACGATATGAAATGGAAGGAGATACTCGGATGAAAACATTAAAAGAGACTGCGGTCGGAGAGACGGTTACAGTAAAAAAACTGACCGGTGATGGTCCGGTAAAGCGCCGTATCATGGATATGGGACTTACCAAGGGTGTTGAGGTGTTTGTGAGAAAGGTTGCTCCGCTTGGTGACCCGGTGGAAGTGACTGTTCGCGGATATGAGCTGTCGATCCGTAAAGCAGATGCTGAGATGGTCATAGTGGAATAATTTTTTTGCCCATGAGTTAGTTGAATCTAATCATAAAAAGAAAAATAAAATTAAAGTAACATATTACAAAGCAGAATTAGGAGGAAGAAAATGTCTGTGAAAATAGCATTAGCAGGTAATCCGAATTCGGGTAAAACGACATTATTCAATGCGCTTACCGGTTCGAACCAGTTTGTAGGAAACTGGCCTGGTGTAACAGTTGAGAAAAAAGAAGGAAGGTTAAAGGGAAATAAGGATGTCGTGATCATGGATCTTCCGGGTATATATTCACTATCTCCATATACCCTGGAGGAGGTTGTTGCAAGAAATTATCTGATCGGCGACAGACCGGATGCGATTTTAAATATCGTGGACGGAACAAATATCGAGCGCAATCTGTATCTGACGACGCAGATTATTGAGCTTGGGATTCCTTTTGTAATGGCAGTGAATATGTTAGATGTTATGCAGAAGCGCGGGGATAAGGTGGATACAAAGAAGCTGGCAGAAAAGCTCGGCTGTGAGGTTGTGGAGATTTCGGCGTTAAAGGGAACCGGAATCGAAGAAGCGGCAAAACGTGCAGTTGCCCTTGCAGAAAAACGAAAAGTTTCTGAAGTGGCTCATGAGTTCTCAGAGGAAGCAGAGCGCATCATCTCATCTGTAGAAGACCGCCTGACCGGTGTGGCAGAGGAGCAGAAGCGTTTCTTTGCAATCAAACTGTTAGAAAGTGATGATAAGATGGATGAACTGATGGATAATCCGCCGGATGTTTCTTCCGAGATCAAGCAGTTAGAGGATGCGTATGATGATGACGCAGAGAGTATTATTACAAATGAGAGGTATACATATATCTCTTCGATTATCGGAGAGTGCGTAAAGAAAGGAAATACAGGAGGCGAAACGCTTTCAGATAAAATCGATAAGATTGTGACGAACCGTATTTTAGGACTTCCGATCTTTGCGGCCGTAATGTTTGTTGTATACTGGGTATCGGTATCTACGGTCGGTACTTTGGCAACAGACTGGGCAAATGATGGTCTTTTGGGAGACGACGGATGGAATTTCCTCGGTATTAAGGGTGCACATATTCCGGGACTTCATGCAGCAGTTGGTGACTTTTTAGAATCCATCCACTGTGCAGACTGGCTTGCCGGTTTGATCAACGACGGTATTGTAGCCGGTGTTGGTGCAGTTTTAGGCTTCGTACCTCAGATTCTAATTTTGTTTATCTTCTTAGCTTTCTTAGAAAGCTGTGGATATATGGCACGTGTGGCGTTTATCATGGACCGTATCTTCCGTAAATTCGGTCTGTCCGGAAAATCGTTCATACCGATGCTGATTGGAAGCGGATGCGGAATTCCTGGTATCATGGCTTCTCGTACGATTGAGAGTGACAGAGACCGTAAGATGACGATCATGACGACAACCTTTGTACCGTGTGGTGCGAAGATGCCGATTATCGGTCTGATTGCCGGTGCATTTTTCGGAAATGCAGGCTGGGTTGCTACAAGTGCATATTTTATCGGTGTGGCAGCAATTATAATTTCAGGTATTATTTTGAAGAAGACAAGAATGTTTGCCGGAGAGCCTTCTCCATTCGTTATGGAGCTTCCGGAATATCATCTTCCGACAGTCGGAACGGTGCTCCGCAGTATGTGGGAGAGAGGCTGGTCTTTCATTAAGAAAGCAGGAACGGTTATTCTTCTTTCTACGATTGTTATCTGGTTTGCTTCCTACTTCGGATGGGTTGACGGAAAGTGGGGAATGCTTGAGGAAGACCAGATGGATTACAGTATCTTAGCAAGAATCGGAAAAGGACTGTCCTGGATCTTCATTCCGCTTGGTTTCGGAAAGTGGAAGATGACAGTGGCAGCAATCACCGGACTTGTGGCAAAGGAAAATGTAGTAGGAACCTTCGGTATCCTGTTCCACTACGCAGATGAGTTAGAGGAAAACGGAGATCAGATCTGGGGTGCGTTAAGAGCATATATTCCGTACGCTCCGGCACTTGCAGCATATTCTTATATGATCTTTAACCTTTTATGTGCTCCTTGCTTTGCGGCAATGGGTGCGATCAAGCGTGAGATGAACAACACAAAGTGGTTCTGGATTGCAATTGGCTATCAGTGCTTACTGGCATATCTGGTATCGCTTGCCGTATATCGGATCGGTATCCTGATTATGTATGGTGCATTTTCTGTATGGACAGTTGTTGCATTTGCAATTGTTGCACTAGGAATCTATCTGCTGGTTCGGCCATATAAGGAAAGTGATACATTAGAAATCAAAGTTAAGCCTGTTAAGGCCGGAAACTAATTAGGTTATTCATTTTAATTCAGCAGGAAATACTACCAAATGCCATAGTGTAGTGTTTATTATATCATGATGAATGGAGGGAGTCGCATTCGGCGAGAAATATCGGGTGAGACTCCCTCTTATTTCAAAGAAAGGCGGGGAATGATAATGGGGACGATTATTGTAGGAGCTGTGCTTGTGGCAATTGTTGCGGGAGCGGTTGCAAGTATGGTTCATGATAAGAAAAACGGAAAGTCATTACAATGCGGAGGAGACTGCAGTAAATGTAAAAGCGGCTGTCACTGAGTTTTAGCTAGGAAAGGGGGATCAGTGTGCAGAAGGATACGAAAAAGAAAGATATGGATAACTACGAACGGACAAAAATGCAAAAAGAAATGATCCTGCAGAAATTAAAGGATAAGGGATGCCGGATTACAAAGCAGCGTTTGATGCTTTTGGATATTATATTAGAAGAAGATTGTTCCTGCTGTAAGGAAATTTATTATAAAGCTTCCAAATTAGATAAAAAAATCGGTACTGCTACCGTATATCGGATGGTCAATACATTAGAGGAAATCGGTGCGATCAGCCGGAAAAATATGTATAAGATTTCGTATGGTGCCGGAGAGGACATGGAAAATGCATGCTCTGTGGAGCTTAGTGATCATACGGTCTGCAGGCTTTCGACAAAAAGCTGGAAAAAGGTGGTTTTGGAAGGAATGCGTGCCTGTGGCTATATTGAAAACCAGGAGATTACCAATATGATATTTCTACCTTGTACCAATGAAAACAGGTAAAAATATATAAAACTACCCCCGTCTGCGCTATTGATAAAGTATATCAATAGCGCAGGTTAGTTATAACTTCTTTTTGCTGAATTGTTATAATGGTAAAAACATATTTACGAAATGAGAAGATCTGTTTTTGTTTCATGGATATGAAATTAATATAAGAGCACAGAGAAAGGATTAAGAAGTTTTTAAGACTTCGGATTGGAGGAAATTATGTGGAAATGTTTTAAGGATTTTGACTGGAAAAAGGGTGGAATTTTTGCGGCAGGTGTTGCGTTCGGAACAGCGGGGATTAAGATTCTTTCAAGCAGTGATGCGAAAAAGGTTTATACGAGCTGTACGGCAGCGGCACTTCGTGCAAAGGACTGTGTAATGAAGACTGTCACAAAGGTACAGGAAAATGCAGAGGATATTTATGCTGAGGCAAAGCAGATCAATGAAGATCGTGCAGAAGAGGTTATAGAAGATGAAATTTAAGATCAGACATGAAATGAAGGGCAGGCTGCGTGTTCACATTGTACAGGAACATAAGATGACCTATGAAGAGGCAGATACTCTTTTATTCTATCTTCAGAATTGTAAATATGTGACCTTTGCCAAGGTCTATGACCGGACGGGGGATGCTGTGATTGCCTATATCGGGGAGCGTGAAAACATTCTATCGCTTTTGCGTGCATTTCATTATCAGGCTGTTACCGTACCGGATGGACTGATTGAAAACTCAGGCAGGGATCTGAATCATCAGTTTGAGGAAAGACTGCTGATGCGGATTGTTTTTCACTATGCCCGCAAATGGCTTCTGCCTGCACCGCTTACGGCGTGCTATACCGTGGCAGCTTCCCTGAAATATTTGGTTCAGGGGTTAAAATCTCTATGGAACAGAAGGATTGAAGTGTCTGTTTTAGATGCAACGGCGATCGGTGTTTCCGTCGTCAGGAAGGATTATAAAACGGCGAGCTCTGTAATGTTTCTTTTGGGAATCGGAGAGCTTTTAGAGGACTGGACGCATAAGCGCTCTGTGGATGATCTGGCAAGAACCCTGTCTTTAAATGTTTCAAAGGTCTGGAAAAAATCAGAGGGCGGAGAGGTTCTGGTGCCGATCGACCGGATCGTGCCGGGCGATGAGGTAGTCATACATATGGGAAATGTGATCCCGTTTGATGGAACTGTCGTTTCCGGGGAAGCTATGGTGAATCAGTCATCGCTTACCGGTGAGTCTGTGCCTGTGAGGAGGGCAGAGGGAAATACGGTATATGCCGGGACGGTATTAGAGGAAGGCGAGCTTACGCTTTCCGTGATGGAAACCAGTGGAGAAAGCAGGTTTGAAAAGATTGTTACGATGATTGAAGAATCGGAAAAGCTGAAATCTTCTTTAGAGAGTAAGGCGGAGCATTTGGCAGACCGCCTTGTACCATATACACTCGGCGGTACGGTGCTTGCCTATCTGCTTACGAGAAATACGACGAAAGCTCTTTCTGTACTCATGGTGGATTTTTCCTGTGCATTAAAACTTGCAATGCCGATTTCCGTTCTTTCTGCGATCCGGGAGGCGGGACTTCATAATATTACGGTGAAGGGCGGAAAGTTTTTAGAGGCGGTTGCAGAAGCAGATACGATCGTATTTGATAAGACGGGGACACTGACGAAGGCAAGACCTACGGTGGCAGAAGTAATCTCGTTTAACGGAGAGGAACCGGATGAGCTTTTAAGGGTTGCGGCATGTTTAGAAGAGCATTTCCCTCATTCGATGGCGAAAGCAGTTGTCGAAGCGGCAGAGAGAAAAGAACTTCTGCATGAAGAAATGCATGCGAAGGTGGAGTATATTGTTGCACATGGAATCTCTACATATATCGGTGAGAAAAAGGCAGTGATCGGAAGCTATCATTTTGTTTTCGAGGATGAAGGCTGCCAGATCCCGGTCGGAAAGGAAGAAGAATTTAAGAAGCTTCCGCTAGAATATTCACATCTTTATCTGGCAATTGACGGAAGGCTCGCAGCGGTAATTTGTATTGAAGATCCGCTCCGGGAGGAAGCGGAGGCAGTTGTAAATTCCCTGAGGTGTGCTGGTATCAGAAATATTGTTATGATGACCGGGGACAGCGAACGCACGGCAAAGGCGATTGCGGAAAAGGTCGGTGTGGATCACTATTTTTCGGAGGTTTTGCCGGAGGACAAAGCAGGCTTTGTAGAAAAGGAAAAGGAAGCGGGAAGAAAGGTCATTATGATCGGGGATGGAATTAATGATTCACCGGCACTTTCCGCAGCGGATGTGGGAATTGCAATCAGTGACGGCGCGGAGATCGCCAGAGAGATAGCGGATATTACAATCGGGGCGGATGATCTTTACAGTGTGGTGACCTTGAAGCTGATCAGTGATGGACTGATGAAGCGGATCCGGAAAAATTACCGCCTGATTGTCGGGTTTAACACCGGACTTATAGGACTTGGTGTGACGGGCGTGATCACTCCGACGACATCGGCGCTTTTACATAATACATCTACACTGGGGATTGGCTTAAACAGTATGAAAAATCTTTTGGACTAGTATAAAAATTTAATATCTGTTCTCTTAGATACAGCTTAGGATTTGCAGCATGAGCGGGTGATATTGCCATAACGACAGCATCACCCGCTTGGTTTTATGGGAAGGAAAAGTTCTGTCTTTCTAAAAAATTCTATGTATGATATACTAATTAACGAAATACCTCGTGGATAATTCAGTGATATAAGAATGATTAGCAGGGAGAAAATATTATGACAGAAAGCAAAGATTTATTAAGTGTTTTGTGGAGCGGTGCAGATGTGCTCAGGGGAAAAATGGATGCCAACGAGTATAAGACATATCTTTTAGGACTTATATTTTTTAAGTATTTGTCTGATTCTTATCTTGCAAAGGTATATGATTTGATGAACGATGAGGAGGCTTCTGATCTGGAAGAAGCACAGGCGGTATATGAAGAGGTTTTTTCATCGGATGATGGCAGGGAGCTTTTAGAAGAATTAAAGACCACCTTGCATTATACGCTTGATCCGGATATGACTTATATCAATATACTGGGAGATGTTAAGAAGAACTCTTTTCATCGTGAAAAATTGCAGGCAGCATTTAACAGGATACAGGAATCCGACGAATTATTTCATGATTTGTTTGCCGATGTGGATTTGTATTCTAACCGTCTTGGAACCGGCGACCAGAAGCAAAGCTCAACGATTGCACAGGTTCTTAGTGTGTTAGAGGACGCAGACCTGATCCATGCAGAGGGGGATGTGTTAGGTAATGCATATGAGTATCTTATCGGTCAGTTTGCTTCTGAAACGGGCAAAAAGGCAGGGGAATTCTACACACCTCATGGCCCGGCGCAGATTTTATGCAGGATAGCGATGACGGGGCAGGAGAATAAAAAAGGCTTATTAGCATATGATCCATGCTGTGGTTCGGGTTCGCTTCTGCTCAGTTCCAGAAAGTATAGTAATGAGCCTGATTATGTGAAGTTTTTTGGACAGGAGCTCATGCCTTCTACTTATAATCTTGCAAGAATGAATATGTTTCTTCATGGGATCAATCCGGAAAATCAGGTGCTCAGGAATGCGGATACATTAGATGCCGACTGGCCTACTGGGGAAGAAACGGAGTTTGATGTGGTGATAATGAATCCGCCGTATTCTGCAAAGTGGTCAGCAGCAGAGGGATTTAAGCAGGATGACAGATTTATGGATTATGGAGATAAGCTTCCGCCGAAGTCAAAAGCGGATTATGCTTTTCTTTTGCATGGCTATTTTCACCTTAAGCCTACCGGGACTATGGCGATCGTACTTCCTCATGGTGTTCTGTTCCGTGGTGCGGCTGAGGGAAATATCAGAGAAGTTTTATTAAAAAACGGCAGTATTTATGCAGTGATAGGATTACCCTCCAATATGTTCTATAATACATCCATTCCGACTTGTATCATAGTACTGAAAAAGCATAGGGAAGGAAGGGATGTTCTATTTATTGATGCGTCTAAGATGTATGAAAAAGATAAAAAACAGAATGTGATGCACGAGGAACATATCGATCAGGTATTGGAACTGTACAATAATAGAGAAAGTGTCGATAAGGTTGCGTATCTTGCTTCCTATGAAGATATTGAGAAAAATGATTTTAACCTTAACATTCCACGCTATGTTGATTCCACAGAAGAGGAGCCGGAAATAGATTTGAATGAGCTTATGCAAACTATGGAAGAAACAGAGAAAGAGATTGCAAATGCAAATGAATCTCTGATCGCAATGATGAGTGAACTTGACTTTAAGGATAGCAATGCTAAAGAGACGATGGATAAGCTTGTAAAGCTGTTTGGGGAGGTGTAGGAGGATGGGAAATACACCAAAGATCAGATTTCGTGGGTTTACGGATGATTGGGAACAGCGTAAGTTGGGTGACATTGCGACTTTTATCAATGGAAGGGCATATTCTCAGGAAGAACTATTAAATTCAGGAAAGTACAAAGTGCTTCGTGTTGGAAACTTTTATACAAATGATTCTTGGTATTATTCTGACCTTGAATTAGATGATAAATACTATGCTGAAGAAGGTGATTTATTATATACATGGTCGGCTACATTTGGACCTCATATATGGCACGGAGACAAGGTAATATACCATTATCACATATGGAAAGTAGAGTTGTCTGAGCATTTAGAAAAGCGATTTGCAGTGCAATTATTGGAGCAAGATAAAGCAGCAATTTTATCTGATAAAAACGGTTCGACAATGGTTCATATAACAAAAGTGGGGATGGAAGGAAAGACGGTTCTTATCCCTAAAAATGTTAATGAACAGGCTAAAATTGGAGCTTACCTTGATGAACTCAATAACCTTATCACCCTTCATCAGCGGAAGTGTGACGAGACAAAAAAACTGAAAAAATATATGCTTCAAAAAATGTTTCCGAAAAAAGGAGAACAATTTCCGGAGATCAGATTTGAAGGATTTACGGACGCTTGGGAACAGCGTAAGTTGGGAGCTATGGTTTCGTTTTCCAAAGGATCAGGGTATTCCAAGGGTGATTTGAAAGAAGATGGAACCCCCATAATACTATATGGCAGACTCTATACAAAATATGAAACTGTTATATCGGAAGTGGATACTTTTGCTGACGAGAAAAAAGGCTCTGTTTTTAGTAAAGGTGGCGAAGTAATTGTACCTGCA
>CADBMH010000063.1 GCA_902795705.1 uncultured Lachnospiraceae bacterium
AACTCTCGCGGCGAGGTACAAAACATCCGGCGGATGTGTGCTCTGCATCGACCGGAGCGCAGCGTAGACCGGCTGCTACAAGAAAAAAGGACACTGCAATCACGCAATGTCCCTTCATAATATTTCTTTCCAATCTGTTGTATCTATACTTCATAAAGAAAATTAATTTCTAATAGACTAATTATTGATCAACTTATCATCTTCATTATTCCAGCTGTAAAGCTTGCGGATTTCTTCACCGACCTTTTCTGACGGATGCTCAGAAGCCAATTTTCTCATAGCCTTAAAGTGTACCTGACGTCCTGCTGTAGACATATCAAGTAAGAATTCCTTCGCAAAGGTACCGTCCTGAATATCGGAAAGAATCTTCTTCATTGCCTTCTTGGTATCTTCGGTAATAATCTTCGGACCGGTAATATAATCACCATACTCTGCCGTATTGGAAATAGAATATCTCATGCCGGCGAAGCCTGACTGATAAATCAAGTCTACGATCAGCTTCATCTCATGAATACACTCAAAGTAAGCATTTCTCGGATCATAGCCTGCCTCACAAAGTGTCTCAAAACCTGCCTGCATCAGTGCACACACACCACCACAGAGAACTGCCTGCTCACCGAAAAGGTCTGTCTCTGTCTCAGTACGATAGGTCGTCTCCAAAAGACCTGCACGCGCACCACCGATACCTAAGCCATATGCCTTTGCAAGCTCCCATGCCTTTCCTGTCGCATCCTGCTCTACAGCGATCAGACAAGGAGTTCCCTTTCCTGCCCGATACTCAGAACGAACCGTATGTCCCGGAGCCTTTGGTGCGATCATTGTCACATCTACATCAGCCGGCGGCTTAATGCATCCGAAATGAATGTTAAAGCCATGAGCAAACATCAGCATATTTCCAGCCTCAAGATTCGGCTCAATATCATTTTTATACATATCTGCCTGTAACTCATCATTGATCAGAATCATAATAATGTCTGCCTGCTTTGCGGCCTCCGCAGCGGTAAACACCTTAAAGCCCTGTTCCTCTGCTCTCTTCCATGACTTACTTCCCTCATACAGACCAATGATCACATTGCAGCCTGATTCCTTTAAGTTCAATGCATGAGCATGTCCCTGACTACCATAACCGATAATCGCAATCGTCTTTCCCTCTAAAAGAGATAAATCACAATCCTGCTCATAAAAAATTCTTGCATCTGCCATTTTCTTTTCCTCCTGAATCTCTTAAATTAATGTATCATTACATTATTACAACCTTTGTTATATCCCAAAGGAAATACAACAGTTACTATAGTACACCTTTTAAAAAATTCTGTCAATTATCAACCTGCTTTTCGATTTTCTCCGCTGTTTCTGCAGAAAAGCTGAGCCTAGTCCTCCAGCTCATCAAACATATCTCTGGCACCACGGCTCAACCCCGTCACACCGGTCCGTACCATCTCCTTGATCTCATAGCCATTCACAAGATTCACGAAAGCATCTAACTTATTCTGGTTTCCGGTCAGCTCGATCATCAGGGTATCCGGTCCGACATCCACGATCTTCGCACGGAAAATATCTGCAATCGCAATGATCGCCGGCCGTTCCTTATCTGTTGCCGCAATCGTAATCAGGATAAGCTCTCTGCACACCCGTTCGCCATGCTTTAATACCTTGATAGAACGAACATCCTCTAACTTCGCAAGCTGCTTTTCAATCTGATCAAGCACCTGATCGTCTCCCCTTACCACTACTGTAATGCGGGAAAATGCTTCATTCTCTGTCGCTCCTGCCGTCATACTGTCGATATTATACCCGCGGCGGCTGAAAAGACCGGAAATCTTTCCTAAAACCCCCGGTGTATTATCCACCAGAATCGACAAAATCCGCTCCTTCATATCACTACTTATCTCACTCATGTATACACGCTCCTTTTCCATTTTTCTATCATGCTTTCAAAGTCAATAACTTCCTAACAAATAATCAATAAACTGCCTTGCCGTCCTGCCCGACACCCCTCCATGCCTTAACTCCCACTTATTTGCTTCCGCAAGCAGTTCTTCCTCCGTAAGAGAAATCTGCGGATACTTCTTTGCCAGTCCGGTCACAATATCATAAAATTCCTGTCTGGACGGTTTATAATAGCCGATCTTTACACCAAATCTCGCCGCCAGGGAAAGCTTCTCCTGCATCGTATCCGAACGGTGCAGTTCATCATCCATATCATTTCTATCACTCCATGTCTCCTTGATCAGATGACGCCTGTTCGAGGTCGCATAGATCAGAACATTTTCCGGCTTTGTCTCCAAACCTCCCTCGATCACAGCTTTTAAATATTTATATTCAATCTCAAAATCCTCAAAAGACAAATCGTCCATATAAATAACAAAACGATAATTCCGGTTTTTTACCTGCTCTACAATCCGGGAAAGCTCCTTAAACTGATGCTTATAAACTTCAATCATACGAAGTCCTCTCGGATAGTATGCATTTAAAATTGCCTTAATGCTGCTGGATTTTCCGGTACCTGCATCCCCGTACAAAAGCACATTATTCGCCGGTCTGCCTTCCACAAAGCTCTCTGTATTGGCTATCAGTTTTTCTTTCTGTATTTCATATCCGATCAGATCATCAAGCACCATATCACTTGTATTTGAAATCGGGAGAATCACTCCCCCGCCACCTTCTGCCAGACGAAACGCTTTATTCAGTCCAAACATACCGACACCATGTTCCCGGTAAAATCCGGTAATTATTTCATAAAGCTCATCATCACTTCCGGCTCCGTCGATTTTCTCACTGAGCTCACGCACATGAGAGCTGACACTTTGGTTTACTATCTGCTCGCTCTTCATAACAGCCTTATAGTTTGTAATCTGTGAAAAGCAGGAAATTCCCAACGCTTTTTCAATGTCCGAAAAGTCGTACTCCGAAATTCTTTTTAAAATCAAAAAATCATTGAGAGCCAATACATTTGCCGTCCCGTTTCCGCCTCCCATCTTTTCCGAAACCAGTGTGAACGGGTTCTCATGCATAGCTAAAATATATGCAATATAATCCCGCCAAAGATTTTTATCAAAACCGAATCTGGTCGCCAGAGAAAGCAGCCTGTGGATCTGTCCGTAAATCCGGTCTGTTAAGCTCTCCGAAGCCCCCTCAAAGCCCGCACTTCCTTTCATCTCCTCAAATTCCCTGATAATACCGGCCAATTGACCTAAAATACTATTTTCCGGGATCCGGTAGAAAACTAACTTTCCAATATCTCTGTACATAACAATCTCCATAAAAATCAATCTTTAAACTTTTTAAAAGTAGTGACAATTTCCTTTTACATTCGTTCCGGTGCCTCCAGTCCCAAAAGATCAATCGCCGTCTCCAAAATCTCTCCTGTCACAAGACTAAGCTTTACATGTGATGCCCGCACATCTGCATCCTCATTTGTCGCAATCTTATTCTCATGGTAAAATTTATTAAACGCATCGGAAAGCTCATAGACAAACTGGCAGATTTTATGCGGTGCCTGCTCTGCAAATGCAGACTCCACCGTCTCACTCCACTTCGACAGTGCTAACATCAGATCTGTCTGTGTTTTATGTGCTGCCGGAAGGATTTTGGTATCCTCCGACACGGAAATCCCCATATCTTCAAGCTTCTTCATCAAAGATTTGATACGCACGATCGTATACAGAATATATGGTCCCGTATTTCCCTCGAAGGAAGTAAAGCGCTCCATATCAAAGACATAATCCTTTGATGCCTGATTGCTCAGATCTCCATATTTGATCGCAGCAAGAGCAATCTTAGCAGCCGTTTCCCTTTTGACCTCTTCCTCCATATCACGATCTGCCATTTTCTTTTCTACCTCTTCTGTCACCTCTGCAAGAAGATTCTCTAACCGAAGCACTCCTCCTTCTCTGGTCTTAAACGGCTTTCCGTCCTTTCCGTTCATCGTACCAAAGCCAAGAAAAATTAAATCGACATCCTCTCCGATGATCTTTGTCTTTTTCGCACAGCGAAATACCTGTTCAAAATATAACCCCTGTCTTTTGTCCACAACATAAATAATCTTATCCGGATCAAAAAGCTTTTTCCTTTCCACAATCGTTGCAAGGTCGGTCGTATTGTAAAGCGTTGCCCCATTGGATTTTAGGATCATACACGGCGGAATTTCCTTCGTGTCTGTCTCCTCCTTTACATCTACAACTAATGCCCCCTCGTCGATATGAGCATAGCCGCCATCCTTCATCCCCTGTACCATATCCGGGATATACGGCTGTGCATCCGATTCCTTTTTCCACAAATCAAAATCAACGTTCAGCTTTGCATAAATTTTCCTGAGATCCGCCATCGAAACATCCAGAATATGCTTCCACAAAGCAAGATATCCCTTCCTTCCTGCCTGAAGCTCCGCAACTGCCTTCTGTGCTTCCTCTTTATAATCCTCATGCTCCTTTGAATAGCCGCTTGCATACGGATAAATCTCCTCCAGATCCGCCATCGTAAAAGGCGGCTCCGCAGGATATTCATCATCATAAGCCTCATCAAAATAAACAAGCTCCGGCTCCCTGTGCTTAAGTTCCGTAATGATAAGTCCGATCTGCAGACCCCAGTCTCCCAGATGTGCATCTCCGATTACCTTGTGCCCCATATATTTTGCCGTTCTTTTAATACTTTCCCCAATGATTGCAGAACGCAAATGGCCTACATGCAGCGGTTTTGCAACATTTGCCCCGCCATAGTCAATGACAATCGTTTCCTTTTTTTCTGCAAAATCCACGCCAAAGCCCTTTTCTCCCGCCATATCATTTACATGATCCGCTAAAAATTCATGACTTAATATCATATTGATAAAACCCGGTTTCTGAGCCGAAATTTCCAAGAAAGTCGCACTATCCTTTAAAATTCCGGCAACCTCTTCTGCCATCTGAAGCGGTGCCTTCTTATACTCTTTTGCGGCTGCCAATGCACCATTACATTGAAATTGACATAAATCCGGACGATTCGAAAGCGTCACCTTTGCATATTTTTCATCATATCCTGCTTTTTCAAACGCAGCCTTTAATTCCAACTGTAATTTATCAATGATCTTCTGCATGATATCCTCCATTTTCAATATTGCTTTTTCTTTATCCTTTACATATTTCCGTCAAAACCGAGAAATACTCCGGAAACGTCTTTTTACAACACTCCGGATTTTCAATAATAACACCTTCTGTCCGAAGTCCCGTGATTGCAAATGCCATAGCTACACGATGATCCTCATAGGTGTGTATTCTCGCACCTCTTGGTTTTGCAGGATAGATTGTAATCCTATCCTCTTTTTCCTCGCACCGGATTCCCATTTTATGAAGCTCTTTCGTGATTACGGAAATCCGGTCAGATTCCTGTCCTCTAATATGCGCGATCCCTGTGATCGTCACAGGTGCATCCGCAAACGGAGCAAGCGCCGCCGCCGTAAGTGTCTGGTCGGAAAAATCACTAAAAGATTCCGTAAAGCCCTTCAAAGCACCAGCTGTAGGACCGGTAAGCAAAAGCTCTTTTTCCTCCTCTCCCTGCCAGCAGACCTTACAGCCCGTTTTTTCCAATACAGAAAGAAATTTCATATCTCCCTGCAGCGAATTTTCTGACATTCGTTTTACTATGGCACTTCCACCGGTCACGGCAGCCATCGCATAAAAATAGCACGCTGCCGATACATCCGGTTCTATTACATATTTTCTTCCATTATAAGATTTCTTCCTTACGATATAATCATTTTCATCTATTCTTTCTACTCCGGAATGTCCAAACTGCTTCATCATCTGCTCGGACATTTCAACATATGATCTTGCACTTCTCTTTCCGGTCAGATGGATTTTTAAACACGGAAACCGAAGCGGTGCCGTTAAAAGAAGCGCACTTAGAAACTGACTGCTCTGATCAATATTCAGATCGATCCCTGCCTCCCCCTGCTCCTCCCGCAGTCCTCTGAGCCGAAATGGAAAATGATATTTTTCCTCTTCATACTCAATGCAGACCCCTAATTTTTCTAAAGCAGTCAACAGTTCCCGCATCGGTCTTTTCTTCATCTGCTCCGAAGCATCCAGTCGATACTCGCCCGCAGACATTGCCAAAAAAGCCGTCAAAAAACGGGCCGCTGTCCCTGCGCTCCCGACAAAAATCTCCGTCTTCTTCTCCGGCACCATACCTCCGAAGCCGGTTACAAAAACCCTCTTTTCCTCCTTTTCCACTTCTACCGGAAATCCCAATTTTTTCAGCGCTTTCAAAAAATACTCTGAATCATCGCTAAACAAAACCCCCTCAAGTTCAGAAACTCCATTTGCCATTGCTGCCAAAAGAAGCGCCCGGTTGGTGATGCTTTTAGAACCGGGCACCTCCACCCGGATATGAAGCGGTCTGCGTACACATGGTACCTGATATTCCGTCACTGGTCATTCTCCCTTTTATTATTTCTATGATTTCATCTGCCTGCGAAACCCAATGAAAGGATGTTTACATCGTATTGTTTTTTTCCTTCCATTTTCTCCGCATCTTTTTTGCATTTTCCAAAAACAGCGGTTTCATTGCGAAGATAAAACTGCGCTTACTGTAATTATAATTGATCACATCTAACATATCATCCTCTGTTGCAAAGATACAATCATTCACATCGATATAGACCTTCGAAAGGCTCATATCTTCTACTTCAAATATGGATTCACATAAAGAAATCGTGAGACACTCCTCACCGGGTTTCTCTTCCCACTCCGCTTTCCGGTTAAATTCTTCCGCTAATCCTCTGACTCGCTCGCCCAGATGGATAAATCCATTTTCCTCCAGATAAAAACGATCTGCCATATCAAAAAGCTTCTCATAGGCAGAAAGATTAAAATCCAGTTCAAAGATACGATTTTCTCCTGCCTTTCCCATAATTCCGTGGATGGCATCATCAAAAGCAAGCATAATTGTTTTTGCCCTGTTTATCTCACCATTATGAAGAGCTTCATAATTTTCCTGAAAAACAGACGACAAAAAAGTTTCTGCCATTTTCTCCAACTCTTCCTCCGGTGTATATTTTATAAAAAATACAATCCAGTTTCTCCATGCATAATAGGTTGGAAAGGTATTGACAGCTTCCTTTTTCGCGCCCATGGCATGCAGCGCTTTTGAGTTTCCGACAGATGCTACCTTATACCCTGCCAGATTACACAAATAGCACCACTCTGTATCATCCCAATATAAGAAATTTTCCTCCGGCATAAAACCGATCTTATCTATCATTTCCCTGCGAATCATTAAGGAACATGCCGCGACACTGTCCACATAAAGGTACTCCGGCATACTGCCGTCCTCCGGCTCGTTTAGATAATTCACTTCTGTACAATAGTATGTAAAGTCTATTTTCTGTCCGAATTGTTGTACATATCCAGGATTCTCCCTGTGGTAAATCTTAGAAGCAGCGATTCCAACCTCATCATGCTCCTCCAGAAAAGCATGCAGATTTCCTACCGCTTCCTCATCTAAAAGCGCATCATTATCCACGCACATTAAATACGGATATCCTTCCGCATAAACTTTTCTCAATCCCGTATTAAACCCACCGGAACCGCCAAGATTTTCTTCATTCACAAGCAAGGTTAATTTATCAGAATATTTTTCTCTGATCCGTTCTACGGAGCGGTCTATAGAACCATTATCTACAACATACAGATCAAAATCTGTATATTTCGATTCCAGAATACTCTGAATGCATTCTAAAACATCATTCTCTTTATTGTAATTGCAAATGACAATCCCTACTTCCTTCATATGTACTCCTTTTCCAAGGAACTGTAAAATAATCCCTTATTATCTGCGGTTTGCCTGCATCATACGGCTTCTCGCCCTGGCAGTCTTGGATTTTTCAATCCATGCATAAGGAAAACTGCCCTTTCGCTGCCCGGTGATGATCTGCACACGGTCTCCATTGTTCAAAATCGCATCCGGCATTACCTTTTCCCCATTGACCAATGCAAAAACCGTCTCATCTCCAATCTGACTGTGTATCTGATAAGCAAAATCCATTACGATAGAATCATACGGAAGCTCGATACTCTTCCCATCAGGAGTAAAGCAGAATATTTTCTTATCCTGCCTGCTCAGTCTCGTCTTGACAAAATCAGTAAAATTTTCCTCTGCAAGATCCTTCTGCCAGTCAAGGATATCCTTTAACCATTCCATTTTTTCCATTTGGGTGCCATGCCCGCTGCTATACTTCCAATAGTGCAAAATGCCTACCTGAGAAGTATCCTCCATTTCCACGGTTCTGATCTGCACCTCCACCGGTTTTCTTTTCTTAGAGATCAATGTCGTATGAATCGCCTGATAAAGATTGCCTTTTGGCAATGCAATAAAATCTTTAAAACGTCCCGGTAGCGGATTATAAGCGTTATGCAGATACCCCATGACCAGATAACACTGTTCAAAGCTTTCCAAAATAATGTTGACCGCATAGGTATCATACATTTCTTTCAAACTGCATTCTCTTTTTTTGATTTTTTGATATATACTATAATTATTTTTATAAAGAGCACGCACCTTGGCAGGAATATTCCGCCCCTTTAAAAGTCGTCTGATTTCCTCCACAAACCCCTGGATTTCTGCACTTTCTTCTGATTTTCTTTCCTTTAATTCCTGCTCCAGTCCTTTATACTCTTCCGGATAAAGGTAGTAAAATGCCAGCTCCTCCAACTCCTTCTTGATTTCAAAAATGCCGAGCTTGTTTGCAATAGGGACATAGATTTCCATTGTCTCCTCTGCAATCTCAATCTGCTTTTCTCTCCGTTGAAATTCTAATGTCCGCATATTATGTAACCGGTCTGCAAGCTTGATGATAACCACTCTGACATCTTCGACCGTAGCCAAAAGAAGCTTCCTGAGACTTGCTTCCTTTCGCTCCTGCTTATCCTTTTCCATCTCATCACGGATTGTTTTCCTAAGCTTGGTCACCCCTTCTACAAGAAATAGAACTTCACCGCCAAACTCCTCTTTGATCATCTCTCCGCGTAATTCTGTATCCTCTATTGTGTCATGCAAAAGAGCTGCTGCAATCGTTTCGCGATCAAGATGAAGCTTTGCCAATATGATCGCCACCTGAAGCGGATGGATAATAAAAGGTTCTCCTGACTTTCTTTTTTGAGTAGCATGCGCAGCAAAAGCAACCTCATATGCTTTTCTGATCAACTTCATATTCTCTGAAAAATGATAACTTCTAATCTCCCGAATCAACTCATTATACAAATATTCTGGTGAATATGTTTTATCTTTCTCCATGGGCAACCCTCCATGTGCGTGTTTGCAATGCAATAGTAACTTCCATTATAAAGGTAAGTGGAAGCTTTGTAAATCATTTTTTATGATTTCTGAATTTTTTTGTGGTATCACTGTCATGAAATCCTGACCAGGCTTCACGTGAATTCTCTCCCCTCTCCTATCTCCACAGAAAAAGCTGTAAAAAAGTCCCTATCATCTTCCCAAGTGCCATGCTAAGGATCACAAATGGCAGTCCGCTCCGCAATTCTAATCTCTGGCAAAGAATCGGAATGACACGAAGCGCTTCTGCCAGCGCCATGGCGAGTGCACCTATAAAAATTCCGGAAAAAACTCCAAAAACAACCACGCCGGCTTCTCCGAAAGGAACAGAAACAGAAAACAGGGAAATAACCGCACCGGACACTGCACCTAATGCTACAAAGGTTTCAACCGGATAGACATGGTCAGCAAGCCCGAACCGGCTGCAAAGTCTCGGTATCACGCCTAAGATAGAAATAAGGGCAAATACCCCTCCCGCCGCTGCAAGTCCGAAAGTAAAGCCAAGTACGGTAAGCACCACATAAGAAAACATCTGATTTCCTCCCAAATTCTTATAGTCAACGACATTAGTAATTTTCTTTTAAAGAACCATGTGCTATACTAATCCCCCGCGCATTTCATCGTCCCCTCCCGCTCTGCATCTTCAATCACAGCTTTATTTAATTCTTCTTCATAGTTACGCATCTCCACATGAATCGGTGTCGGATCTTCTTTTAGCCTGCTCTTTTTAAAATGATTATAAAATGCCATGATTCCTATAAATATCCCTAAGGAATAGGATATTTCCAAAACAGAACCGCCTACCTCCTTATATCCGGTCACCATATGATAAAACTGATAAAAAACATCCTTTACTCCGACATCAGTATTAAAGGTCATGATCGTGAACGCAGAACCGGTAAAAACAATCAGACAAAGTGTGATAAGCTTCAAAAATTCAAGCCACTTCTTAGGCTCCGTTTCTTTTTTATACTTTACGATAAAATCCGGTTCTCCGATTGAAACAATCTGAACCCCCGGATATTCTTTTAAAAGTATTTCTATGATTTTACTTAACGAAAAAACAATCTTTTGATTCTTTTTCCCATGGACAGAAATCAACTTTCTTCTTTTTATTTTTTCCACCAATTTCCGATCCGTTCCAATGATTTCAAAAACATCACAAAATTGAATTTCCGTCCAGCCCACCTGAACACTCATCGGTGCTTTGATATAAATGGTACTTTCTTCCATTTTCCCTCCATTTTATGCAATATTCTCTAATAAAAACTCCGGACAGGTCTCTTCTACCAACCTGCCTTCTGCATATACCTTTGTATCCTGCCTTGCATTTCCGAAAAGATAAATCCCTGAAACAGCAATTGCTAAAATCATCAAAAAAAGCCATACCTTTTTATCATTGATAAAACGCATTTTTTCACCTCTTCTCTAAATCATTCACTCTTTTACCATTGATAGTAGTATGGCACTTTTTTTTCATTTTATACAAGCTTTGTTTTCAGCATTTTTCTCTTAATGATTCCAGAATTTTTTTCTCCATACGACTGACCTTCACCTGACTCACACCAAGGATTTTTGCCACCTGACTCTGTGTCATATTATGAAAATAGCGATATTTGATCAGCCTTTTTTCGGTTTCTCCCAGTTCTTCTAAAAGTTCCTTTAAAAACAATTTATTGAGAAGCTCCTCTTTTTCTTCATCAATGCAGGCTCCGTTTTCATTTAAAAAGGCGGCCTGTGTTTTTTCTGTATTTCCCGCATATCCCAGACTATAATCTGCTCCTTTTACAACCTGTTCGATTAATTGCACATCCTTTCCCTCAGACTCATACACGGTACGATAAATCGAATCCACCTCACTCCCCGCCTCTAATGCTAAAACAATTTCTCCTGTCGAGAGCTCCGTTGCAGCAGCAATCTCATCAAGCGTTGCATTTCTTCCAAGCTCCTGCAAAAGCCTGGCAGCCTCTCTTTTGACCTTAAATCCATTTTCTTTTATCGTCCTGCTGACCTTGATCATGCCATCATCTCGCAAAAATCTCTTGATTTCGCCTGTGATCATCGGAACCGCATAGGTACTGAATTGCACTCCAAAGCTTACATCAAAACGGTCGATCGCCTTGATAAGTCCGATACAGCCAATCTGAAAAATATCCTCTTCGTCATAGCCTCTGCCACTAAATCTCCTTACAATGCTCCAAACTAATCCAAGATTTTCCTCTACGATTTGGTTTCTGATCTCTTTATCCCCTGCGCGTGCCCGTTTCAACTGTTCGATCCGATCCATTGCACATACCAGACAGCATTTTTTAGCTTTCCTGCTCCTTTCCGATTTCTTTTTTCATCACAACCTGTGTACCCTCACCCGGCTTTGAGTGAACAGTAAGCTCGTCCATAAAAGCCTCCATAAACGCAAATCCCATACCGGACCGTTCCCACTCCGGCTTCGTCGTATAAAGCGGCTGCATTGCTTTTTCAACATCTTCAATACCAACTCCATGATCCGTCACAGAAACCTCAATGAGCTTTCCCTTAATCTTGCAAACCACCTCGATTTCACCATGCCTGCCTGCATAACCATGAATAATACAGTTCGTGACTGCCTCGGATACGGCTGTTTTCACATCAGCTAACTCCTCTAAAGTCGGATCTAATTTTGTAATGTACGCCGCAACTACTGTCCTCGCAAACGCCTCATTCTCCGAAACGCTGTCTATGATCAACTTCATTTTTTCTCTCCTCCTGAACGTTTTTTTTGCATTGCTTCCACCGCTTCCTCCACGGTAGAATATTTTTCAATGATCTGATATAAGCCTGACAGTACAAAAATCCGGTTGACGATTTCACCTACATTCGTCACTGCCGCTCTGCCTCCGGAAAACATAACCTTTTTATATCTCCCCATGATCATCCCGATTCCTGAACTGTCCATAAATCCGACATCCGTAAAATCAAAAATAATATGTTTGATCTGTTCCGATCTGATCAGTCTGTCTGAAATCTCCCTAAGCCCCGTCACCATATGATGATCTAAGTCATCCGTAATATAGATGACCAGACAATTCCCTCGCTTTTCATATGCCGCCTCTCTGTTCAATGTTTGCTCCATAGCTTTCCCTCCCATTTCAAAAAAGAGTAATTTAAAAAATCCCGTTAGAATCTACCAAAAAGTATTTTCTAACGGGATATCCCATTATCTTATCTATCTTTTATTCACCAAGCTCTCTTAAACGGCTCTTTGCTTCCGAAACACGCTTTGAGGTCGGATAATCATTAATAATCTGATTATAGTACTTTTTCGCCTGCTCTGCATCGGACTGCTGCTGGTAGCAGCGCCCCAGGAAATACATTGCATCTGTATTTTCCTCATTATAGGATAATGCCTTTTCCAAAAGTTCAATTGCCTTTTCGAAATCACGATTTCCGGCATATTCGCCTTCGCCGTTATAAGCATCTCTCCCCTCTTTAAAAACCACCTCAGACATTTCAGCAAAGGTTTTTTCCTTAATTTTATCATAAATTTCCTTTGCCGTATCACTGCTAAGAACAGCCGGATTTACTTTTTCGAGTGATTTCGCCGCCGACTCCTTATCGCCGTTTTGAAATGCCTCGATTGCCGCAATAAAATCTTCATAAGAATCCTTCATGGATTCTCCTCCCTCACTCCCCCCCTGCAGTTCTTTGTTTTCTTCCTTTAATTCAGAATTTTCTTTTTCCAGCTCCGCAACCTGTTCCTTCAAGGAACTGACATCACTGTCCTTCGCGGCCTTTTCCTCACTATACTTTTTGAAAGCCGAATTTTCCTGCTTCGACCTGCTGGCATTAATATGAGGCATGATCAAAAAGCCCATTAAAGCCATACCGATCACGACACCGACTATTACATTGATAAACGGAAGCACCGAGGGCTTTTCCTCTTTATAAGGTGTAATCGTCTTATACGCATCCGTCTCCACCTTTGGCAAGACTTTCTTTGGCTCAGGCGGCTTCACCTCTGCAACTTTTCTCGGGACTTCATCCCCCTTCACATGGACATCCTTTAACTCATTCAGATATTGAATGGTCCTTGTATTTGTCACATCCACCTTTTGAATTTTCAGTAACAGCCTTTTTGCCCTGATTTTATTATCCCTGCGGTCAGTCGCCATGTAAAGCAGCGCTAAAAGCTGGCTCGCACGAATAAAGTTTGGATTCATCCCTACTACCTTTTTTAACTGGATGATCGCCATATCTTCATCCCCGTGCTTTGCAGAGTACAGTGCAGAATTATATTTTTTAATTGTCTGATTATAAACATCCAGTTTATTCGGATTCGCCTGCACTTCACTGATATAATGGTCTGCGTCATTATACTGATCTTGAAAATTCTTGCTGATGACCCATTCACTCAAGGCAGAAACAACCTCTCCCTCTTCATAATAGATCAGTCCCAGCAGATTCCTCGCATTTGTATTCCGTTTATTAAACTCCAGGCTTCTTCGAAGCGAAACAACAGCACCGGACAAATCCCTGACATTTGCCTGCTCCAATGCCTGATTATAATACTGATTGGACATACTGACAATATGATGATAATTTGTCAGATCCTGTCCGCAATTTTCACATATTCTTTTCGTAAATACTACCTTTGCTTGACATCTCGGACAGTTCATGACTCCTCCACCCATTCTACAGTATTTGCTTTTTCTTTCTTTCCCTTATCCTGTATAATGGAATGAAGCAAATCCGTAACATCCATTGTATTATTGTTATAAATTGCATCCTCTGCCCGGTCTACCTCCAGGCTCGGCTGGAACTTTGCAAGTTCTGCTTCAAAATTCATCTTACACTACCTCCATCAAATCTTCAATCCCGGTTATCCGCAAATATCGACATCACACCCCCGGTATATACTATGTAAGCCCAAAAGCTTTAAACCAGGCTTAACATCTGAATCACAGCTCCCTTCGCCACAATTTCAATGCTGTTCGTTTCTTCCTTTACATTTGTCTTTACTCCATTTACCTCTACATAGGTTCCCGGATAGACGACCTTCAAAATTGTTACCTTAGCCGCATGCGCCCTCGTCATCCTTTCCATAATTTCTTCCTTCTGCTTCACCTTTTCATTTAATTCCTGCTCCTTGCCGATCTTTGCACGAACCAGCTGTAAACGTTTCTGAGTCAAATCGTCTCTTCCTGATTCAATCAAAGTATCCACCTTTTTCAATCCCTCAATCAGCTTCTGCAGTTCTTCCTCAATCTGTCCGGATTCCTTCTCCGCTTTCATAAGCATTGCCATCAGATTTCCTGCTACTCCTGCCGAGATTTTCGTTTTAACTTCAGACATATTCCCAATGATCGTCGCACTGATTTCCCGCTCCGCAGAAACTTCTCCACCGATAATAATTCCAAACTTGCCGGAAACAATGATATCCTGTTTTGCAGATACATGACTGTTCATGATTGCATTTGCTTTGATATCCTCTCCCGATTCAATCGTGACCTGCTCAAAAAACTTTCCGGAAACCGAGCCTCCGGCAGAGATTTTTCCTTTTCCGTTTCCCTGCATGCCATTTTTCAGGACAATCTCCTTTTCCGCCTCTAGCTCTGCAGCCTCCACATAACCGTCCACAATAATCGAACCCTTCAGTGAGTGAAGCTTCACTCCTGTAAGGACATTTCCCATCACATGAATGTCGTTTTTAAACTCTACATCTCCTGTACTAATGGATGCATCCCCTCTGATGATCAACTCACTTTCTATCAACAGCCGCTCATCCTCATACGAAATCTTCCCCGTCTCCTTCGCAAAATATTCAAGACCGTCTTCGGAAACAGTAAAGCCCTTTCCTTTTAATTTTGCAAGCTCTTTTCCCTTATATCCGACCAGGGTTTCATTTCTGAAATTCACACCGTCCTCACCTTGTGTCGCCGGATGATAAATCACAATCTTGTCACCCTCATCCACCGTAGGAACATTGCCATATGCCGAATAATCCACAGAACCATCCTTTAATATCTTAGGCTTTGTATCTACATTTGTATCAAATAAAAATTCATACCATCCGTCCTTGCCGTCTACAGCCTTTTGACTGACAGCTACCAGGTAAGCCTTTTGAACATCCTTCTCCTCTAACATCTTATCTATATTCTCATAGATGATTCCCTCCTGGATATCCATAACCGCTAACTTCCAGCTTATATCGCGCTTTGTAAACTCCTTGGAAGGATCTAACAGCTTGGCATAAGCCTCTGTGGCATCCTCATTAAAGGTAATCTCTACAAATTCCAGTCCCTTTTTTGCTATTTCCTTTTCCATTTCCTCTTTAGCAACTGTTTTATTCTCAGCCATTGTACTCACCCCGCTTTACTCTGCTTTTCCGCCTCCCTTATACAGTACCATAATAACATATATATAGTATATAAAATTTTTCCATATATTGCAAGGAAGTCTTGACAATCTGTTTTCAACCGTTTACTATTCACAGTAGAATTTTATAAATAAATTCTATAGCCTCGGCTATATGATTGTGTATGGTAACAAGATTCACAACAGAAAAACAGGAAAGGGTGCAGGCACTTGGACAATATATGTATCATTATGGCAACCTATAATGGGGAAGAATTTTTAGAAGACCAGATTACATCTATTTTAGAAAATACTTACCGTGATTTTGTACTGCATATTTATGATGACGGTTCCACCGACCGGACATTAGAAATCATCCGATCCTTCGCAGAGCAGTATCCGTCTCAGGTGGTCTGTCATCAGAACCGTGCAAATAAAGGTGTGATTTTAAACTTTTTGCAGGCTGTAGAAGAGCTTGATGCAGATTACTACATGCTCTGTGATCAGGATGACATCTGGCTGAAAAGAAAAATTGAAAAAACACTAAATTATATCCGAACACTGGAAGATCCTGCCCGCAAGCTCCCCGTCGTCGTATTCGGGGATGCGAAGGTCGTTAATGAAAATCTCAGCGTCCAGGCAGATTCATTTCAAAAGCAAAGCAAATATCATCCCGAACACACAGATCTGGCACATTTACTCATGGAAAACAAGCTGCTCGGATGTACGATCATGTTTAACCGCGCCTTAAAGAAAAAGCTCTATCGTTTTCCTCCTCAAATCCGTATGCACGACTGGTGGTTAGGTCTGGTAGGTACTGTTTTTGGCACGGTCGGATATCTAAATGAACCGCTGCTTTTATACCGTCAGCACGGCACGAATATCATAGGAAATCCTTCTTATAAAGACTATATAAAAAACCGCACAGCACAAATCGAAAGGCTCCAGGATATTCTGTACCGCACCTGCAATCAGGCCGAAGCTTTTCTTGCACTGTATGAGGAGGAATTATCCAAGGAACAGCGCACGATTCTGCATGCTTTTGTCACACTTCCGGAACAGAACTGGTTCGTCCGTCGTTTTCGAATTATAAAGTACGGTTTCTATAAAAGCGGTCTGATTCGAAATATCGGGGTTCTGCTTGTTATATGATTTGTTATCATTTTCGAAATTTTTTTCACATAAAAATTCCCCTTAAAATTGAAATACTTATCATGTATTTCATTTTAAGAGGAATTTTAAATCTAAAATTTCAAAAGCTTCACTCCACAGTCACCTTAACCTTTGCCGCAAAACCGGTTTTTGCATATACATAAATGGTACAACTCCCCGGATTTTTCGCAGTAATTTTTCCACTTGCAGAAACCGAAGCAACACTTTTATCTGAGCTTTTATAACGGAATTGATAGGCATGCAGCACACTGATCTGCTTTCTATTCTGATCAATGAGTACTACACTTGCTTTAATTTTCGATGTATCCCCAATTTCTAAAAATAAAGAAGACTTTTCAACCTTTACCTTTTTCACATTGGTATACGTTTTTTTGGACTGTCCCGCCAGATGTCCGCTGATTGTTTTACCGATTTTAATCCAATTGCCATTTACAATTCTATAAGCGGTCACATCCGTCTTGTAATCCTTTTTCGGATTTATTTTTTTGCCATCCAGTTTTTTCACTGTTGCAGAAGTTGTTCCGCTCACAACCACATCATTATCTGCCTTAAAGCCTTTTCCGCAATATGCCGCCCTTACGACATAATAATCTGCTGCAGGAAGCTTTCCCCAACTGACAATAATCTTTTTCCCGCCGCGGCTTACTTTAAACTTTTCATTCATTTTTAAAGAATTCGCTTCCAACTGCTCTGCCGTGATTACAACCTGCGGAGCAACGGTAGGAACCGGCGTCGGCACAATCGTCGGTACCGGAGTCTGAGTCGGAACCGGGGTTGGTGTCGGAGTCGGAGCCGGCGTTGGTGTCGGAGTCGGAGCCGGCGTTGGTGTCGGAGCAACCGTCGGTGTCGGCGTCGGCGTAGCTGTTGGCGTCGGTGTCGGCGGCACATAATTGCTTACGCCGGATAATAACAGCTGAATTTCTATTTTTCCTGCGTTATTATAGACATCACACTGATAATCCGACCACTGCAGACCTGCAATGACCTCTTTAAACTTTTCCATAGATGTATTATTATATTTGTTCACATCAAAGGCATTAAAATCCGTCGCTGTCAATGTATACTGTCCCGTCGCCTTGCTGTAATTAAAGGTAACCGAATAATCCGCCTTCGTCAAAGCCGATACCGTCACTGCATCATATCCGGTAATCGACCGGTCAAACCAATCTGCTATTTCCATATAATTAACCGGTGTGCTGAGCTTTACCTTTGTTCCGTCCTTCACCGTCGGTTCAAATGCTGCTCCCGCTGTTTTAAACGAAATTCCCGATACCGCCATGATCAGCAGCGCAAAGGTCAACAAACATGCAACTCCCTTTTTCCTATCTCTTCCTGATTTTTTCATTCAAAGACCTCCTAAGTCCCACTACGCATGAAATGCTTTTACTTTTTGATAAATCCCTTCTGCATCCAGTCCGTATTTCTTAATCAGCTCTACCGCAGGTCCGGATTCACCGAAGGTATCATTTACTCCGATTTTTAAAACCTTTGTCGGAGCTTTTTCGGACAGGCAGTCACACACTGCACTTCCTAAGCCCCCGATTACAGAATGCTCTTCAATCGTCACAACCTTTCCGGTTTCTTTCGCTGCAGCCACAACAAGCTCCTCATCCAACGGCTTAATCGTATGAATGTTGATCACCTTTGCATCAATACCGTCTGCAGCCAGCTTTTCCGCTGCTTCCAAGGTCTCTGCAACCTCCAGTCCGGTTGCAATAAGAGCAATATCTTTTCCTTCTCTTAGCACAACGCCCTTTCCGATCTCGAACTTATAGTCCGGATTGTCATTGATCACAGGCACAGCCAGTCTTCCAAAACGAATATAAACCGGTCCCTTGTGATCTAACGCAGCTTTCACAGCCGCCTTTGCTTCTACATCATCAGAAGGATTCATTACCACCATCCCCGGAATCGTCCGCATCAGAGCCAGATCCTCTAAGCATTGATGTGTCGCACCGTCTTCACCGACAGAAATACCTGCATGTGTCGCACCGATTTTTACATTTAATTTAGGATATCCGACAGAATTACGAACCTGTTCATAGGCACGGCCTGCCGCAAACATTGCAAAAGAACTCACAAACGGAATCTTTCCTGCCGCCGCAAGACCTGCTGCAATCCCAACCATATTACTTTCCGCAATTCCGCAGTCAATGTGTCTGTCCGGAAATGCTTTCTTAAAAATCCCAGTTTTTGTCGCTGCGGCAAGATCAGCATCCAACACCACCAGATCCGGATAATCATTTCCAAGCTCGGCAAGTGCATTTCCATAGCTCTCTCTTGTCGCGATTTTCTTTATATCTGCCATGTTCGTCCTCCTATTTTCAACCTAAACTTTTACCGATTTCTTCTAAGTCAGCCAGTGCCTTTTCATACTGCTCATCGTTTGGAGCAGTTCCATGCCAGCTTGCCTGATTTTCCATAAAGGATACGCCCTTTCCTTTGATACTCTTTGCAATGATCGCCGTCGGCTTTCCTTTCGTTTCCCTTGCCTCCTTAAAAGCAGCTGCAATCTGCTCAAAATCATGTGCGTCAATTTCAATCACATGGAAATTGAATGCCTTAAACTTATCTGCAATCGGATACGGAGAACATACATCTTCAATATTTCCGTCAATCTGTAATCCGTTGTTGTCTACGATGAATACAAGATTATCTAACTTTCTTGCTCCTGCAAACATCGAAGCCTCCCAGACCTGTCCTTCCTGAATTTCACCATCGCCAAACAGGCAATAAACTCTGTAATCTTTATTATCCAGCTTTCCGGCAAGCGCCATCCCGACTGCTGCAGAGCCACCCTGTCCCAGCGAACCGCTTGACATATCCACTCCCGGAATGTGCTTCATATCCGGATGTCCCTGCAGATAAGAGCCTACATGACGAAGTGTCTTTAAATCCTCTACCGGGAAAAATCCCCTATGTGCTAAAGTCGAATATAGTCCCGGTGCAATATGTCCTTTTGATAATACGAATCGATCTCTGTCCGGTTTCTTTTCATCCTTCGGATCGATATTTAACTCCTCAAAATAAAGATATGTCAAAATATCTGCTGCCGACAGCGAGCCGCCCGGATGACCGGATTTTGCACTATGTACCGCTGTCACGATCCCTTTTCGGATCTCATTTGCATTCTTTTTTAATGATAAAATATCCATACATGCCTCCATTATTTTCTATCCATCTTAATTTGTCCATTCCGTACGCAGCTGCTATGGAATCCCTCATACATTTTCCCATGCCGCATATCGTAATATCTATTCTCCGAATACTGCAATATAATCCTTCTGGAATTTCTCAATTCCCTGATCAGTCAGCGGATGCTTTGTCATCTGCTCGATCACGGCATATGGAATGGTAGCAATATCTGCACCGGCCAGTGCACAATCTGTTACATGGATCGGGTTACGGATACTTGCCGCAATAATCTCTGTCGTGATATCCGGATAGTTGGCAAACATATCAGAAATCGTCTGGATCAGATCGATTCCCGGAGTAGAGACATCATCTAAACGTCCTAAGAACGGAGAAACATAAGCCGCACCTGCTCTCGCTGCTAAAAGTGCCTGATTCGCCGTAAAGATCAACGTCACATTACATTTGATTCCCTCAGAGGCAAGCACCTTTGTTGCTTTCAGTCCCTCTACCGTCATCGGAATCTTTACTACCATATTTTTATGTAACTTCGCAATCTCGCGTCCCTCTGCGATCATCCCTTCTGCATCTACCGTCGTTGCCTTTACCTCACCGCTGATCGGGCCATCCACAATAGCGGCGATTTCCTTTAAAATTTCCTCCTGGCTTTTTCCGCCTTCCTTTGCAATCAGGGAAGGATTCGTAGTAACTCCACAAATCACTCCCATATCATTTGCCTTTTTGATGTCCTCAATCTTTCCGGTGTCCACAAAAATCTTCATAACAAAAATCCTCCTATAATATTATTATTTGTTTATTGTTTGATTAACGGAACAGGAATCCCTTAAAATCATTTTTATAGACACGATACGGTCTTCTCTCCGTCCGAAAATCCCGGAGTGTCCTGCCTGTGGTATCCGATTCCGTAAAATATCCTTTATCGCTGCAGCAATAAATATACTGATTGCCATCGATTTTATAATTGCCGTCATTTTTTGTCTGTGGCAATTTGCTTTTTGTTTTCAGCTGGTAGCTCTTTGCCGTCTCATCCACTGCAAATGTCATATAATAAGAATTGCCGTCAGCTTTCAGATTATGTCCTGCCGAAGCCGTGAAAATACTCAAATTATATAATCCCTCTCCGGACTTTTTCTTATAAAGAAGTGTCTCCTGCCCGATTTGTGAAACAAAAGCATCTAACTGAACCGGCTTCTTGAGGATGTTCGGTCTTGGTGTAGCGGTTGGTTCCGCATCCGAATCCGACTTTTCCTCTGCCACCTTTGTAAAAACCTTTTTTTTGAGCTTTGGATACGCTTTATACCTTCTTTTATCTCCTATGATATAATTCACCTTCGTCATCAGGCTTCCGATATTGCTGACCTTAAAAATACTTGACAGCTTCTTGGAGCTTAATAATAACTGATTGGTGCCTACCACCTGGACAGAATTTAACCCGATCCAGTCCACATTCTTCTTGCCCTGCTTATTCACTTCTTTTTTATAGACACTGCTAAGCAGCTCATCCATGTCTACCACTTCTTCCCTGACACTGCTTTCCACAGAAACGCGAAGGATCTTGCTCTTTGGTGTCGCCTTTTTCTGATTCGCTGTTGCAATCACATAGATACTGCCGCTGCCATCATATGTAAACTCACCTGACTGCGAATATCCGCTTAACTCATGTACCTTCGTAACCTGTCCGAGCGGATTCACCTGAACGATCTTATCCTTTCCAACAGAATATGCCTGCGTATCATAAATCTGCTCCATATTTCTTCCAACCTGAGAGCCGGTCGGAATCTCACCACGAAGGATTCCGGAATTATCATACAAAAGGATTGCTCCCGTTTTCCTGGTGTACTTCTTACCTCCCTGCTTCACAGTCTGCTCCTTTTCTTTTTGAAAAACAACATACAGACCGTTTGAAATCGTATTTTTACTCGTTCCTTTATGAATGGTAAGCTTCTCCAATGCTCCGGTCGGACTCTGGGGAAGCTCTACGGAAAACACCTTTGTCTCAGATAATTTATCATCAGAATTGTATAAATTAAGCACAATATAATTGGTCTGGCCTTCGATCAGCCCCGTAATCTGATATTCATGTTCTTTTGTAACAGACGGGCCTCCGGTATATGCCGTTCTTGTAAAATCCGGAATCGTCGGATCCTTTACTGAAATGGTATAACGCACATAACAATTTCCCTGTGTCTTAAAATACAGATACATGGAGTTCCGATTCGTCCCGTAAGGATTATATGACCACAAAGGCTCTGCAGATGTATAGGCACGATTTCTCTTGATTGTCGTCAGATTTTCCTCTACCGATGCTGATTTTGCTGTCGTATAAACCTCATCTACCGAATGAAAATCCGATGTCACTACATTTTTTTTATCACCGGAAAGATATAATGGTATGATGTCTACCTGCTTGATCTTATCGATCACCTTCCCCTTCTGCTCCTCAACAAGATCACGTTCCTGCTTTAATAAGGCATCTTCCTTTTCCTCTGCCTTTTTTGCCAGATCATTCATCTTCCACAAAAAAGCTCCTGTACCGGCTAACAGAAGAACCATCGTAATGATAATCGCTCTTATCTTGCCCTTCATTCCTACTTCCCTTCCTTTGTTATACTAAAAAATCCTTTTCTGCTATTCAACATCATTTCTTTCATGAAGTCCCGGATTTTCTATACCCCGCTGTTACAATCACTGCGGTCTTTTTCTGCATACTCCATTAATCGCTCATAGATATCCGGAAAGTCCCTTTTCATGCGGACCGGCTTCATATCCGGATAAAGGAAACAATGTCCGCTTTTTCCCGTCGTGCAAAGCTCTCCTGTTTCCCCGTGATATAATTCATACGAGATATCCATTTTTAATCCCGTATACTTCGCAATGCGCGGAATGATCCTAAAAGTATCTCCGTAACGAAGCGGCTTTAAATAGGCACACTCTACAAACAGTACCGGAATCATGATTCCGCGTTCCTCTATTTCAGGATAAGGCAGACCAATCTTATCCAGCTGGTCGATCCGTGCCTCCTCAAAATATCGTATATAGTTAGAATGGTGTACAATCCCCATTCGGTCTGTTTCATAATATTTGACATCTCTTTCGTAAGCTATGTTATTGTCTGGCATATCCTTACCCCTGTTTTGCGACTAAACTCTGTTCGGGAAGGCAAATCTTCCTCCCCGGTTCTGTTCGGGAAGGCAAACCTTGAAAAACTTCGTTTTTCAAGGTCGATTGCGCGGCATATAGCATAATAACACAGTGCAAATGCAAGCATTTTCACTGTGTTATTATGCTATATGCC
>CADBMH010000064.1 GCA_902795705.1 uncultured Lachnospiraceae bacterium
AACAAGGACCTTAGTGCGCGATCAGGGGTTCGAACCCTGGACACCCTGATTAAGAGTCAGGTGCTCTGCCAGCTGAGCTAATCGCGCGAACCAATCACAACAGAACTTATTATAGCAAACAGCTGACAAAAAAGCAACCCCTTTTTTTATTTTTTTATTCGTATCCTACCTTTTTCCCGCTTTTCGTCATATAACCGGTAATCTTTTTCGCCTTGTAGTCTTTCTTTTTACGGGAATCCGGCACATCCGGATCGGTCGGATCATAATTTACCCCGCTTCCCACAATCTTAATCGTCTGCGGCTTTCCAAGCGGTCCCGGCTTCTTCGAGCTTCCTACATTGATCTTTACTCTTGTTCCGGTCGGTGCATAGCCATACAGCCACTTGGCATCGGCTACCGTCATACGGATACAGCCTGCAGATGCCGGACTGCCCAAACGATTATAGGATCTTGAACTTAACGCATAGTGAGATTGTGCGCTCACTGCAATCGAATGGAAATACACATTTCCTACAATATGCGTACACCATCTTGCATATACCGTGCTTCCGTCAGGCTCATGCATCGGCTTTAAGGTATACCGTACTGCTGCCCCATTCGAACAGATGGAAAAATTCCCGATCGGAGTAAAGGAAGACTTGATATTTAGTGCACCTGCGCCTGCGTTTGTTCTGACATCACGCCCGACAGAAACGGTTGCTGCCTTTACCGGTGTATCATATTTATTCGTCTCATTGTTATACATATAAACCGTAACAACTGCCGCAGCACGGTTTACTTCGATATAAAATTTATTACTGCCGCCCTTTTTAATATTCAAAATATCGGTAAGGTCTGTGACCTTTTTATTATTTTCATAATAGAAACGGTATTTTTTCCCGTTATATTTTTCATAATACCATCCGCTCTTTCCCATATCCTTCTTCGTAATCGTATAATCGGTCGTACTTAAAAGAAGCTTTTTGTTCCAGGCGGTATAGGCATAGACATACAATTTATAATCGCCCACTTTATAAGAATCAATGATCTGTGAAACCTTTTTCTTGGAAGCAGAGACCGGGACATTATATGTCTTGATCTTTTTCTTTTTGCCTCCGGAAATACTATAGACAATAAACTTTAAACTACTCATATTCCCCGGAACATAAGCATTCTTTAAAACCACTTTACAGGTTGCATTCTTCTTTTTTGTAATCGTTGTCGTTCCGGGCTTCACGGTCAGATCTACGGCCGCTGTTTTCGCAAGCGTCACCTTTTTCCCCGCCGAATCCTGTATAATTGCCGAAATCGTAAGCTGATCCAATGTATACTTCACACTTTTATAAGTAATGGTCGCCGTATAGTTGGAAGAACTCTGTACCGCGCTGACAGTTGCTAATGCTTTTCCCGCCTTTGTGGACACACGGAAGCTTACTTTTTTTATGTCATAAGGATTTTTTAACCCTTTTAAAGAAACCTTAAAAGACTGTTTCTTTTCCAAAGAAGTACTCTTTCCGGAAGAAAAGGAACTTGCCTTCGGTGCAACCGAATACTGAGCCGTTGCAAGCGCCTTGGAAACATCGAGATTATTATTGGTAAGCATTGCCGTCGCTGTCCATGTGCCATATACATGTCCTGCAGAAGCAAGGTTTACATTACTCCATTTCAACCCTGAGCCTGCGATAAGCTGTGTGTTTCCCAACTGTACGGAAGCATCCAGACTTCCATGCCATACATAGATCGAAACCTTATTTCCCTTACCCGGAACAATGACTCCGTCCTTCGGCTCAGTAGAGATCAGATTAAAGGTTCTGGTAAGCTCATAGGAGGAACCGAGCACAGAAAGATCTACTTTATTTGTATGGATCGTAAAGTCAATATCCTCTGTTTTAATAACAGTATCATTTACTAAAATAGTAATGGTATAGGTCGCAAAATCATACTTCAGATCTTCTAATGTTACCTTGCCCTCATGAGAATCCTGATGAATCTCATATATTTTTTCCCAAACCTTATCTCCGGTCGATTTATTTGTTACCTGAATCGTAAGCTCTGAATCAGGAACAGAGGTATCCAGATCAGAGACAGAATAAGTACATTCTCCATCCGCTCTTGATACATTCACATTTGCTGCAGGCTCCGCCGCCTGCGCCTTCGCAAATACTGCAAATACACTAAAAACAAGTAAAAATGAAATAAGCGCCATTCCCTGCAGTATGCTTCTTTTTCCTTCTACGGTCTTTTTCAACATGTCCTGAGCCTCCTCCTTTTATAGCCGGTTTCCATCAACTGCATTTTTAATGATCCGTTACTACTCATAGTCTGCAATAATCATATTATACAAAATTTAAAAAACTTGTCCAGTACAACAGGTCATTTATTGCTGACATTTTATGCCACAAGTTACTTTATTTAAGCTTCTATTTGTGACATTTCTGTGACAAAAGGAGACATCCCGGTCCGGAATGCCTCCATGCGAAAAAATCTGTCTGATATAATTATTTAAGAGTAACCTTAGCGCCCTCTGCCTCGAGCTTCTCTTTGATCTCATCAGCCTCAGCCTTAGCTGCAGCTTCCTTAACAACCTTAGGAGCGCCGTCAACGACTTCCTTAGCTTCCTTAAGACCTAATCCGGTTACTTCACGAACAACCTTGATAACCTTAACCTTGTTTGGACCAACCTCTGTTAACTCAACATCAAACTCGTCCTTCTCAGCTGCTGCATCACCGCCTGCTGCTCCGGCTGCTGCTACAACAACACCTGCTGCTGCAGAAACACCAAACTCTTCCTCGCAAGCCTTTACTAAATCATTTAACTCTAAAACGGTCATTTCTTTGATCGCATCAATAAATTCCTGTGTAGTCATTTCAATTACCTCCATATAAATCTTTTTGTTTAAAATATCAATTACTGAAATATTACGAAAAATGCTGCTTTTGCATTTTTTTATGCCTCTGCGGCACCGTCACCCTTTTCCGCAATCTGATTAAGAACACGGGCAAGATTTGTAATAGGTGACTGTAAAGAACCAAGCAGCTTGGAAATAAGCTCTTCTCTGGAAGGAATGCTTGCAAGTGCTTTTGTTCCGTCAACATCATAGAAGGTTCCTTCTACAATGGCACCTTTAAATTCAAGAGCCTCTGCAGTCTTTGCCATATTGTTCAGGATTCTGATCGGAGCAGTTGCATCATCTTTAGAGATTGCAATTGCAGACGGTCCGTCTAACAATTCATCAAACTGCGCAAAATCAGTACCTTCAAATGCACGCTTCATCAATGTGTTTTTGTATACCTTATACTCACATCCTGCTTCTCTGAGATTTTTACGAAGCTCCGTATCCTGCGCAACCGTAAGACCACGATAGTCTACTAATACAACAGAAGCGGCTCCGTCAACTTTCTCTTTGATCTCGTCAACAATCGGCTGTTTTAATTCAACTTTTGCCATATCATTTTCTCCTTTCCGGGACAAACCCTATTTTTCAGATTTGTGCGAGAATTCCGCAGCATAAATCTGTCAGAGTTAAAGATTTGAAAAATCTTTAACTCTTTTTCACTGCGCATTTGCGTGAAGTTGAGAATATGAAAAAACCTCCTTGCCATACAGACAAAGAGGCAGTAAAATTCTATTTATCATTTCCTCTCCTCGGCAGGCGGTTGTCCTTACACCGGTTCACCGGCACCTGCTGTCTACGGCAGTGATGCTTCGTTTTTACGAAACCTTATCTAAAATAGCACAGATTTTCCGGTCTGTCAAG
>CADBMH010000065.1 GCA_902795705.1 uncultured Lachnospiraceae bacterium
AACGCAGATTCTCTCACAGCTCTTTAAAATCTCATCCTCTACTCCGTCTACAGACAGATCTATTTTTCCGTCTGTAATACGACCGTCCAAGGTGGCACGAAGTGCATCCGGCTGTTCCATGATTTCTTTTTCCATGTAAAACGGATATTTCCCTTTTCCGTCTCTTGTCGTATCCCAGTCGATATCTAAAAATTCCGCCTCAACCTTTTTTCCTTTTAAATCAAATAATTTAATTTCCTTTTTATGCAGCTCCGTGATCACATACTCCGGAATTACAATATACTGCTCTGCCGTTCCTGCAAGAGCGACAACATCAGACGCTAACATCGTACCATTGTCATTATAAGCTGCTACGATCGGACTGACATTCCTGACTGCGTAGATCACATCCGGATGATCCACAAACATGATCACCAACGCAAATGTACCCTTCAAATATTTTAATGTCTTTTTGATAGTCTCATGCGGATTTCCATCATATAAGCGGTTCAAAACCGCAGCCACAACCTCTGTATCCGTCTGCGATTTTAATTCCTTATGCAGCATAAAATGATCTTTTAATTCCTCGTAATTTTCTATAATTCCGTTATGTACCAAAAGAACATCTCCCGCACGGTGCGGATGTGCATTCGCATCACTGACACCACCATGTGTCGCCCAACGCGTATGACCGATCCCGCAGGTGGAAATCTTTTTATCGTGCTCGCATACATGTCTTAGATCCGAAACCCTTCCGGCACACTTCCGAAGCTTCACCTTTCCCGTCTCACCGTTTATCGTCGCAATCCCCGCACTGTCATAGCCACGGTATTCTAACAGCTCCAATGAATTTAACAGCTGATCCGTTACTGAGTTTTTTCCGTTATAGCCTACAATTCCACACATCTTTTTCCTCTCTCCTATTCAAAAATTCTAATATAATACAGTCTCCTTGCAGAGTGTTTAAAAAACCCCTTTATTGTTTTATTTTGCAATCAGACTCCGGTATGATTTAAGATGACTTCTCTATACAGACCAAAAACTTCCCGAAATCCTTCTGTTCCAGAATAAGCTTCTGTTCATATGCAGAAAACATCATGTTTTGAAATACATGCTTCCAGAAATAGTCTCCATAAGAAAATCCCATGGCCTCCTTAACCTGGTTCTCTGCGCGTACAAAATCTTCATCTATATCATACAATAAAAGAACCGTTTTGTCTCCTTTTTCCCGTAGTAAAAGAAGACATTTGCCGAATTGGTATCTCTCACCGACCGTTCCCCGCCTCAAGCTTCTTTTTTCTGCTTTCGCAGTCAGGCGCAAAACCTTCCTGTCTGCTCCTGCCTGCCTAAGCTCCTGTAATGCCTCTTTATCTTTTCCCTTTCGGTAATATCGCTCTCCCAAAGCCAGATGACATTCCCGGAGCTTTTTGTCGCTTAACGGAAATCCGTCTGCATGTTCATAATGCAAAACAGCCTCGCTATATCTGCCCTGGTGCTCTCTGACAAAGCCTTTCCAAAACGGATATGCAGGTGTCAGGGTGAAAAAGAAGCATGCCAGCCCCAAAACAAGAAGCGTGATGATTCTCTTTTTCCATACCCGCCTTGTTTCCAAACGTGCAATCTGTTTCTTACAAACTGCAATCTGCTCCTTCGCCTGCTCCCCATATCTTTTACTCTCTGTCACACGCCGATAGTTCGCAATCGCATCAATATAATCACTTTTCTCTGATGCTGTTTCCTGTCTCTTTTTCGCTTGTAAAAAAACCGTTTTAAAGCCCTCTGCCTTTGCCTTATGCGCCGCTTCCCTGCAGCTTCCTGCACGTTCTGCGGCATCACGATAATCACCAAGTTTTTCAAATTTTGCAGCAGCACTTTTTAATGTCTTCACTTTCTGCTCAAAGCGTATAACACACTCTGCTGCATCAACGAGAGACTCTGCATCATTGTAAATCCGCTCCTCCCGGCTTAAGGAATTCTTCCCGGTCTCTGCCATATCAAACCTCCGAAATAGAAGTAAATCTTTGCAACTATCCGGTTTCAGCGGAATAGTTACTGTCCTTTTATTTATATCGCCTGCTATAGCTTGCACCGGCTAATTCCGAAGGATAGATTTTACGTCCCCACTTGATAATACAGGTGTTTCCATAATTACATTCTCCTACCGTAATATAATTTTTATATTTTTTCACAATAATTACGGAATGACCGCTGTATCGGATCACATCACCGGCCTTACATTTTTTGAAAGAAGATATTTTTTTGATTTTTGCCTTCTTTCCATAAATCAGATCGCTCATCTTCCATGCAAACCCATAGCACTGGTACCCTAAAACATTATTCGGACATATATAATGATTACAGGTGCTTGCAAGACCATCTACCCCATGATGGCAAGGCTTACTTGTAACCGTCGCACTGCTGTAATTCGACTTTCCGACATGGTTCCAGTATTTCCCATCCGGATATTTTTTCTGCAGCTTTCGGAATTTTACAGCGAGCTTCGATGTATCAACCTTTTCTAAAACAAGTGGTTCGCTGCAGGTTCCTACCACATATTTCCCGCTGTATTTAACATATCCGCGTATTTTAAATTTCGTATTTTTTGTCTTGGCAATTCCTGATATGGTATATTTATTTTTTGTCTGGCCTGAAACTCGTTTTGCTAATTTGTAAGAGGAGCTTCCTGCAGCCTTTTTATAAATCTCATAGCCGTCCACTCCCTGTAACAAAGACCATGTAAGCACCGCCTTTGTTGTCTGCTTTCGTGTAACAGTATACAGATTTCCCTGTTGTATCGCCAGCTTCCAGGCAGCAGTCACGCTGTTTAATTCCATTCTTTCTGTCTCTGTGACCTGAAATGCAGTTATCTTATACGAAAAAGTAAGACCTCTGCGGAATCCTGTATCTGTATAGGTTTGTGCCACATAGGAAGACGTGCCTGCAACCGTATCCAGTTTCACATAATCCGTATCTAAATTCGTCTTCCGGTATATATCAAACTCCAGATCATCTTCTTCACTGTACCACCCAATGGTCAGGCTGTTATTCGTATAGCCTTGAAGATAGAGGTTCCTGATCGCATAATATGAAGTGACCGGAGCCAGTTCATCGGATCCCACGGCAGCATCCGCAGGTATCTGCGGAAAGATACTGCTCCATGCGACAATAAGTATTAAAAAACCTGCATAAATTTTGTTTCGAAATCTTCTGTTCATATCATACACCCCTTTCGACCTTCTTCCGATTACAAATGAAGTCCCTTCGCTTCATCACATCCAAGAACAAGATTCATACATTGGATTGCTGCCCCCGATGCACCCTTTCCCAAATTATCAAACTGTGCTGAAAGCACAATGCGTTCTTCATTACCCGTTACATAGATTTTCAGTCCATCCCGATCCGCCATTGCATTGCCGGCAAGAAAACCACTTGCAACTGTTTCGTCCTCTTTTTCGCTGACAAAGATAAACTGCTGTCCCTTATAATATTCCCTAAAATACTCCAGTAATGTCGCCGGAGTATGCTTCTCCTTCAATAAATCCGTATAAACCGGCACTGACACTAACATTCCGCTATAATAATCATCAATGATCGGTGAAAATAAAGGAGCACGCTTAAGACCGGTAATTTTTTGCATCTCCTTTAAGTGTTTATGCTGCTGCGAAAGCGCATATTCCCGTCCGGAAGAAAACTCTGCCGGACGCTCCGTCTCCTCATACAGTGCAATCGTTTTCTTTCCTGCACCACTATATCCACTGAGAGCAAAGCTCACAACCGGATAATCCTTTGGCAGGATTCCCCCGGAGACCATCGGATAAACCAATGAAATAAAACCGGAAGCATAACATCCCGGCACGGCGATCCGTTTGCCGTGAATAATATTCTCCCGATGCGTTCCGGATAGTTCCGGAAAACCATATGCCCACCCGGGCTCAGTACGATGAGCAGTAGAAGTATCAATAATGCATACCTGATCATTTTCCACCAATGAAACCGATTCTTTTGCCGCTGCATCCGGCAGACACAGAAAAGCGATATCTGCTGAATTGATCAGTCGTTTTCTTTCCTCCGGATCCTTTCTCTTTTCGGAATCAATGTGAATCACCTCTACATCGTCCCTTTCCTGAAATCTTTCATCAATCCTAAGTCCGGTCGTTCCTGCACTTCCATCAATAAATACCTTGGTCATATCCGCCTCCGAAACTCTTTTCATAAATTCGTTAACTATATATAATTATAAGCGCAATAAGCGCTTTTGGCAAGTTTTTGTCGCAATAAACATATCATTTCAAAAAATAACCCGTTTTTATCCTGAAGTTTTTGTTGCTAACCTTTACCGGTTTCATATATAATGAATAGAGATCATTTTCCGAAAGGAGTTTTACATACTATGAAAAAAATCGTTCTGACCGGCGGAGGAACCGCAGGACATGTAACACCGAACATCGCCCTGATCCCAAAGCTTAAGGAAAAAGGGTATGAAATCCATTATATCGGTTCTTATGAAGGAATCGAAAGCAATCTGATCAAGGATTTAAACATTCCCTATTATCCAATCTCCAGCGGAAAGCTGCGCAGATATATAGACCTGAAAAATTTAAGTGATCCCTTCAAAGTAGTAAGGGGACTTTCCCAGGCCAGGCATCTTCTGAAAAAGATTCGTCCCGATGTTGTTTTCTCCAAAGGCGGATTTGTTTCCGTGCCTGTTGTTTTAGCTGCAAAATCCAGAAAAATCCCCTGTGTGATTCACGAATCCGATATGACACCGGGACTCGCCAATAAAATCTGTATCCCGTGTGCCAAATGGGTTTGTACAAATTTTCCGGAAACCTTAAAGCACCTGCCACAGGAAAAGGCAGTCCTGACCGGTTCTCCGATCCGCGAGGAGCTGTTCCACGGTGATAAAAAGAGAGGTCTTGATTTCTGCGGCTTTACAGAAAACAAACCGGTCATTCTGATCATCGGCGGAAGCTTAGGTGCTGCTGCAATCAATGATGCTGTCAGAAATATTCTTCCGGTGCTTTTGGAAAAATATCAGGTGATCCACCTCTGCGGTAAAGACAAATTAGATCAAAGCTTAGAGGGTACGAAGGGATATGTTCAATTCGAATATATCAAAGAGGAGCTTAGCGACCTGATGGCCGCCTCTGATATTATGATTTCCAGAGCCGGTGCCAATGCAATCTGTGAAATCCTCGCACTCAGAAAGCCGAACATTTTAATTCCTCTCTCTGCTGCGGCGAGCCGCGGTGATCAAATTCTGAATGCCGCTTCTTTTGAAAATGCCGGATACAGCATCGTCATACAAGAGGAGGAAGTGACAGATGAAAAACTCCTGCATGCGATCGAAGAAGCGTACACAAACAGAGAGAGCTATGAAAAAGCCATGAAACGGAGCCAGCTAAATAATTCGATTGAAAAGATCATCGGTCTGATCGAAGAAGCTTCCGGTAAGGCACGAAAATAGACAACAAAGGAGGAAACTCATGAATTTACCGGAAAATCCTGAAATACTTTTAAGCGTGATCAATACCAAGCTTCGCGATTTCTATCCGTCTTTAGATGAACTATGCAAAAGTATGGATATTGAAAAAGAGGCTATTATAGAAAAGCTGGCTAAGATTGATTATGCTTATCAGCCGGAAATAAATCAATTCATTTAACATTTGAGAAATATAACAGCCGGTCTAAACAGACCGGCTGCTTTTATGTTCTCTCTACATGCCCGCTCAAATCCCTGGTTACCCAGACAGACATACCTGAACCATGATTTCCATATGGTCTTCTGTGAAAGCCGAATTTTTGATAAAACTCTTCTTTTTCATACGCTGACATCAGACTGATCATAACGGTTTCATCTTCCAAAAGATCCTTTTCAATGTAATCAAGCGCCTTTGAAATCAAGGCAGTCCCAATATGGTTTCCCTGATATTCCGGTTTTACAATAACATCTGTGATAAAAAACGAGTATCCACCGTCACTGATAATGCGCATCATACCTGCAGGCTTATTTTCCACCATTGCAACACACAGATAAAAAGAGTGATTCAAAGCAATCTCCGCCCTTTTGGGCGCAACCAGAATCCAACCCACAGATTTTCTAAGTTCATTATAATCCGTAACAGAAATATTATTCGTAAATGTAATTTCTCCCTCCGGAATCTTCTTCACAACAAACACTTCCTTTCAAACAAAAAGGAGACAAAGCATATCCGCCCTGTCTCCCTGCCTTTAAGTATATATTCTACAATTTGAAGAACTGGATCTGCTGTTCCAAATTGCTGGAAAGATCTGTTAAGTTGCTTGCAGATGCTGCCAAAAGATTGATTGTCGCATTTAATTCCTGCATAGAAGCCGTCGTCTCCTGGGTAGCTGCCGCATTCTCCTGAGAAATTGCAGACAGGTTAGAAATCACATCTACCACACGAACTCTGGCATCATCACAGACATTGGTCTGCTCTTTAATCTCGCTCGTTTCCTCTCTGGAGGAATTAATACCAGACTGTACATTGGAGAACTCTGCTCTGGTACGATCCAGATTCCTTGCCTGCTCACCAATGATTTCCTCAACCTCTTCCATAACAGCAACTGTCTTTTCAGAATCCTTTAACAGATTATCAATAATCTCGCTGACCTTCATTGCTGACTCATTGGACTGCTCCGCAAGCTTCTGAATCTGATTTGCAACAACCGCAAAGCCACGTCCCTGCTCACCTGCTCTGGCAGCCTCAATAGACGCATTCAGTGATAAAAGATTCGTCTCCTCTGCGATTGATGTGATTAGGTTGATTGCTTCGCTGATCTTATTTGCAGATTCATTTGTCGCATTAACCTGTGTCGCTATGCGTCCAATTGCATCCATTGTCTTATCATTGGATGCACTGAGATCCTTGATGATCGTCGTAGACTGATCACCTGCTTCCTTCATCTCACCGGATGTATTATCGAGCTCCACCATACCGTCTACAATCTTCTTAATGATACCGCCCATCTGTGCAATATCTGCAGAAGCATTTTCAATTTCCTCAGCCTGTGAAACAGCACCGGTAGAAATATCCTCTACTGCGTGTCCGATCTCATCCGCTGTGCCGCTGGTATTCGCAGCTAAGTTGCTGAGTTCTTCTCCTGCTTCACTTAATGTCTTCGATGCTTCATGTACCTGACCGATGACAGAAATCATCTGCGTCTGTAAGCTATTTACCTCTCTTGCGATATCTCCTACCTCATCGCCACGCGCCAGAAGCTTTTCAGGAATTTTTGCCGCACCCAGATTTCCTGTTGCCAGCTCATTGATAACTGCCTTTGCATCTCCAATAGCTTTTCCAATCAAACGGACTAAAATCAACACAAGTAGTGCAGCCACAATCGCAATCACAACCGCTACCAGAATCAAGGTCATCCTCTTATTAGAAATAAATTGTTTCACTTCGGCAACATTCTTTCCTACGAACACGGCACCGACGACCGTACCGTCAGAATTTTTCATCGGCTGGTAGACAGCATAATAATCCTTATCCCCAATTTTAAGATCTGTGGAAACAAATTCCTTCCCCCCCTTGACGGTCGCATTATATGCCTCGTCTCCGATCTCCGTGCCTATATTACGGTCACCTGTCTCTGCATTGATAAGCGTCGTTGCGCGTCTGGTTTTATCAAAGATAAAGGTTACATCAAGTCCCTGACCTTCTACCATTTCATCCAGCTTATCGGAATTTTCGGTAATGTTATATTTTCCCTTTAAAAGATTATTATCCGCATCTAATGAATAATCTCCCTCATCCTCTGCATCCGCATATCCCTTAAACTGCTGGACAGAAGACTCCAACTGCCCGATCACCTCCGTCTGTGTTGCCTCACGAATTGCACGCGCACCAACAAAGATCAAAACAATACTAAGCACCACGATCGGTGTAATAGCAACCATGCTGAGCTTCAATGTAAGCGAAAAGCGGAAACCGCCTTTTTTTGATGCCCCTTCTGCTGCCCCTGCATTTGTGTTTTCATTTCCCATCTTATGGACTTCTCCTTTCCTGTCATTCCAGTTCTTGTACTGCTACTGTTCTATTTATCATAAAACTATGATATTATATTTTAACATACTGAATCATTTTTTGCAATAACCTGTTTTTCGGGATTTTGTGGGGAATCGCCCGTTGTCACGATTCACAGTCACTTTTCCCTTCCATCCCCCACTTCGTGCTTATCGTATTCTCTTGTCATATCTGCCCCTTCTGCCTCATAGAATACAAGAGAACCTCATTGCATTACAAAATATAAATATAAGGGAAAGGTGAATGGATATGGAATTAATTACCAAAAATATTGTTTCACAAAACACCGGCTGCCGTGGCAGTATGCAGATGACCTTAGAAGACGACATCAATGTGACTGACAGCAAGCCGGACATCGACAAAATCATTAAGCTGAAAAGCGAATTACGAATGGACTCTGTCACTCCTTCGGAGGATCGGGTCATCCTCCGGGGAGAACTTTTCTTCTCCCTGCTCTATCTCACCAATGACGACTTAAGACTTGTACATAATATGCAGGGACAGATCCCCTTTGAAGAAACCATGAACTTAGACGGGCTTTTACCGGAAAGCGATGTCATCTGCCACTTTGACTTAGAAGACTGCCAGGCACGACTGATCAATTCCAGAAAAGTCAGTATTCGTGCATTAATCTCCCTTAGATGCTTTCAGGAACAACAGGAGGAAATATCTGCCGGAACCGACATCTCAGTTTCTCCGGCGGATATGCCGGGATCTTCTGCCGAAGGACTTCATTGCCTCTATGATGAATTTTCTTTAACGACATTAAGCCATCAGAAAAAAGATGTTTTCCGAATCAAAGATCAAATTGTCCTTCCGAAAGGAAAACCAAACATTGAAACCATCCTCTACTATGAAATTACAACACAAAATTTACAGCATCGTCCTATCGAAGGGGGAATCCGGATCTTAGGCGATCTCAAGGTCTTCATTCTTTACCTTCCGGAAAATGAAGAACGCCGCTTAGAATATCTCGATGTGGAGCTTCCTTTTGATAATGTACTGACCTGTGAAGAATGCACAGAAGATATGATTCCCGATATAGAGCTTTTAAGCAGTAACCAATTCCTTGAGGTGCGTCCGGACGAGGATGGCGAAAATCGAATTTTAGAAATAGAACTGGGTTTAAATTATCGGATTAAATTCTATGAAGATGAACAGTTCCGCTATTTAAAAGATGCTTATTCCACCTCCTGCACACTTGAACTGGAGCGCAGAGAAGTAGACACGAAAAAGCTTTTAATGAAAAATCAAAGCATCCTTCGCATCGCAGACCGTATCCGGATCGAGCAGGAGAACCAGCCGGTTTTGCAGATCTGTAATGCTACCGGAACGGTAAAAATCGACGAACAGACGATCACTACCGAGGGAATCCAGTTAGAAGGAATCGTTGAATTAGATATTTTATACATCACGGAAAACGACGATTCTCCGCTCGCAATGATGAAAGGGACGCTTCCTTTTACACACTTGATTGAAATCAAAGGGATTTCTCCTGATGATGATTATGAACTTCAAACCCAGGTCAGTCAGATCAACGTCATGATGTTAGACAGCCAGGAAATCGAAGCGAAGGTAATCTTAAATCTATGTGCTTTCGTCTTTGTCCATGACAAAGAAAAGATTATCACGGATATCACGGAAAAGCCCCTTGATATGGAGCGTCTGCAGGAGATGCCCGGTCTGGTCGGTTATATTGCAGAAGAGCCGGGAAGTCTTTGGAACATCGCCAAAGCATATAACACTACCGTTGAAGACATTATGAAATTAAACGGTTTGGAACGCGATTATGTAAATACAGGCGACCGACTGCTTTTCGTGAAACAGATCGATGGAATCTGAACCTTATTATTCAGCCAAAAACGAGCAGGAGAGAATGTCGTTCTCTCCTGCCCGTTTTATGAATTAAAATAAATATAAATCTCCCTTGTAAGTCTTTCTCTGAACAGCCGATACGGTATCCGTAGGCTTCCCCTCCGTTTTTCTGCTGATCAGACGTCAATTTCACAAATCCAGCCTTCCGGAGCCTTGATATGTCCCATCTGGATTCCAGTCAAGGTATCACGAAGTTCTTTGATCACCGGCCCCATTTCCTCATGACCGTTTTTAAATATGATTTCTTTTCCGTGGTCATTGACACATCCAACCGGAGAAATAACCGCAGCAGTTCCACACAAACCACATTCTACAAAATCACCAATCTCGTCAAACATGACCTCACGTTCTTCAACATCCAGACCAAGATAGTCCTTTGCTACAGTCATTAAAGATCTTCTGGTAATAGACGGCAGGATACTGTTTGACTTCGGCGTAACCACCTTCTTATCCTTCGTGACAAAAAGGAAGTTGGCACCTCCCGTCTCTTCTACCTTTGTGCGGGTTGCCGCATCCAGATACATATTTTCATCAAAACCCTTTTCATGCGCATCTACGATTGCATATAAACTCATCGCATAGTTCAGTCCTGCTTTAATATGTCCGGAGCCATGAGGAGCCGCACGGTCAAAGTCGCTGACACGAATTGTGATCGGCTTTACGCCGCCCTTAAAATACGGTCCTACCGGTGTACAGAACACACGGAACTGATACTCCTCTGCCGGCTTTACACCAATAACCGCATTTGAACCAAACATATACGGACGAATATATAAGGTTGCACCGGAACCATATGGCGGAACATAATCCACATTTGCTTTTACAACCTCTTTTACAGCTTCCACAAAACGCTCCTTTGGAAACTGTGGCATTTTCAAACGTTCTGTAGAATCTAACATACGCTCTGCATTTAAATCAGGTCTGAAACAGACCACTCTGCCGTCCTCTGTCGTGTATGCCTTTAATCCCTCGAAAACCGTCTGCGCATATTGCAGCACACAGGCACACTCACTAATCGTAACGGTATCATCCGTGGTCAAGGTTCCCTCATCCCACGCGCCGTTTTTATAATTAGAGACATAACGCTTGTCTGTTTTTATATAACCAAATCCTATGTTACTCCAGTCAATGTCCTTTTTTGCCATTTTTCTACTTCCTTTCTAATCCATGATCAAGCTCATGCTGTTTCATTGCATTTGTATACTTGTATGTGATTTATTTTACTCCCTGACAGAAAATGTGTCAAGAACCGCATGGATTTTTAGAAAATTACTATTACTGTTCACAGCTTCGCCGGAGACTATTCCAGCATGTCTATCCTTCTTTGATGGCGTTCCACCCCGGAAAAATCCGTATGCAAAAAAGTATCTGCTATCTTTACTGCAAGCCCAGGCCCGATCACCCTTGCTCCCATAGTCAGGATATTAGCATCATTGTGTTCTCTGGTCGCCTGTGCACTAAAGGTATCATGACAAAGTGCCGCACGGATTCCCTTTATCTTATTGGCTGCAATCGAAACTCCGATTCCGGTTCCGCAGATCAATATCCCCTTCTCACATTCTCCGGAAGCCACTGCACCAGCTACCTTTTTCGCATACACAGGATAATCAACCGGGGTTTCATCATAACTTCCAAAATCCTTATACTCTATCTTCTGTTCTTCTAAATATTTTATGATCTCCTGCTTTAACGCAAGACCTGCCAGATCATTTCCTAATGCTATCATAAAAACTTTTCCTCCTCTTTCTATAAATATATACTGTATTATCTGCGATGTAACTCACGAATTTTCTTCATCCCAATATAATTTTTCTATTTTATGTATCAGCTTGTTAATACGCAGCGCAAGCTCTTCAAAACACTCCTGATATTTATCATCCTCTGCTCCGGACGGATCAATAATATCTGTGTCCACACCTACAAATTCTCCTAATGTATAAACATTTTCCAATGTATTAAAATCTTCTGTAAACTTCACCTTTTCACTAAATGTCATGGTAATGACCAGGCTGTTTTCTCCTATGTCCTCCTGTACTAACTGCTTTGACTGTCCATGCGCTGTCATCGGAAACCCATTCTGCGTTAAAAGCTGGTTACATTTCGGATGGATCGGCTCCTCAAAAAGAACCACCAAACCTCTGGAAATTACCTTCGGCATCCAATCTGATGAATTTTTCCGATAAATCACTTCCGCAATCGGACCAAGTAATGTATTTGTCGTGGATAAAAAAATAATTTGATCATATCGTTTCATATTGCCACGCACCTTTCTACACTTTCACTTTTTGATATCCCGCAGCCTTTAAAAGCCGGTTCATGATCGCATGTCCCAGATGTTCCTCCGAAAAGCTTTCTGCGAAGATATACTCTGCACCAATATGGTCCATCTTTCTAAGTATATCATATAACCCTGCCGCTATGGAAGCCTCATTTTTTCTGGAACCAATACTGTACACCTCTTCGATTGGATATAATTCCTTAGATTCCTCGGTTGCTATGACTGCCACCTTTTTCCCCCGGTCCTTCCACTTCTCTGCCATGCCCGTAATCTCACGGACGACATCCTCCATTCTTCCTTCCACAATTGTCATCTTCCCCTTTGGAGCATAGTGCCTGTACTTCATACCGGGTGCTTTAGGCCGCAATTCCCCGGTTGGCTTTTTCAGTAACGCGACATCCATCGCCACCTCTCCAATTACTTCTTCAAGCATGGCCTTTGTCACATACCCCGGTCGAAGAATGACCGGAACCTCCTCCGTCATGTCAATGATCGTAGACTCTATGCCAATCCCTACCTGTCCGCCATCTATGATCATATCAATCCTGCCGGACAGATCCTCCCATACATGCTCTGCCTTCGTCGGACTCGGTCTCCCGGAGGTATTTGCACTCGGAGCTGCGATCAAAATGCCTGAACACCGGATCAAGGCTCTTGCTACCGGGTGAGAAGGCATACGAACTGCAACCGTATCCAGTCCTCCTGTGGTAGAATATGGTACTTCTCTTTTTTTCTCAAAAATTATCGTTAAAGGTCCCGGCCAAAAAGCTTTCATTAATTGTTCCGCTTTACCGGTAACCACCTTTGCCAGGCGATATACACTCTCTGTCTCAGCAATGTGTATGATCAACGGATTATCAGAAGGACGCCCCTTTGCTTCATATATTTTTTTTGATGTCTCTTCCTTCATTGCATCTGCGCCAAGACCATAAACAGTTTCTGTCGGAAAAGCCACCAATCCCTCCCGTTTCAAGATCAGACACGCATCATCTAATTCTCTGTCATCAAAGTTTTCAGGATTCACCTTCTGTATTCTTGTCTCCATTTTCCCTGACTTCCTTTTTTTCCTCTTTTAAATACTTAATAATCCCCTTACAAATTGCATCTGCGACCTTCTTTTGATATTCCCTTGTAAGCAGCACAGCTTCTTCCCCGGCATTCGATAAAAATCCACACTCTACGATCACAGCAGTCTTGATGGATTTTTTCAATATATAATAGCTGTTATTCGCCTTTGCCTGCCTATGATTCTCTGTATCAAGCTCTGAAACCAAAGTTTCCTGCAAAATAGTCGCAAGCCTTTTCCCTGTTTCCGAGGAGGCCTGATAAAAAACCTGTGCTCCCTTTGAAGATGGATTGGAAAAGCTGTTTTGGTGGATACTCACGATCAGATCCACCTCAGGCCTGTTCATAAGATCCATGCGCGCACGCATATCCGAAGTCTTTTTCCGGGTATCCCCTTCCGAATAAAGGCCCCTGTCGGTTTCTCTTGTCATGACCACTTTTATCTTTTCTTCTTCTAAAAACGTTTTCAAATCCTTTGCAATCGAAAGGTTGATATCCTTTTCATAAGAGCCGCCGACTCCTACCTTTCCAGGGTCAATCCCACCATGTCCCGGATCAATTACAACAACTGTTTCCTTAAGTTTCCCGGATGTAGTGACCTCATGTCTGACTGCAAAACATCCTGCTGCCAGACAAAGCAGTAAACCACCGCCAAACAATATGGCTAAAATTTTATTTTTCCAGATTCTGTTCTTCACAAAAGTCTCCTCAAGCAGATATCGGCAAAGTTCTAATCTCATCTGCCGTAATCGGCTTTATCATTCATCTTTGATTCATTTTATGAAAAACAGAAACTCAACATGCCTGATAAATACGGATTAACGTCTTATTTCGTGTATTTTGCAATCATACTCCAAACCCCATTATTCTGCAGACCATACTTCCAAAACGCATACCCTGCCATCTCACTCCCCGAAACCTCTTTCATCTTAAGTTCCAAAGACTTGCGATTTTCAATCCAGATTTTATGAACAATCCCCTTTTCTTTATATTCCAGATAATCCTGTCCCGTGGTCTCATCCCATTTTGCCGTCTGCTTAGAATCATTCACAAGCTCCTGCGCGTAATTCATGGAACAGCTTTCTACACTTAAGCTTACTTCCCCGTCCCTTGTCTTCTCCTGCCAATGTCTGCTGTAAAACGGAAGTCCGATTACAGACTGCTCCTTCGGAACCTCTGTCAAAACATTTTTAATCGCATCCTGTACATAGGTGATCGAGGATACCGGTCCTGCTGTCTCCGAATTTTTCGTATATTCATCGTACGCCATTGTAATCACATAATCGGCAACATTTGCCTGTTCTCTGCGATTATAATACGCATTATAATTCATAAGCGGATAATTATCAATTGACAAAACCAGCTCGTTTGTCCTGCACTTAATACCGATTTCACGAATAAACTGAATAAAATCCTCTCCTGATTCTTCTTTAACATATTCAAAATCAATGTTAATACCATCCAGATCATACTGAATTGCCTTTGCTACCAGATTATTCACAAGCTTCAATCTAGATTTCGTGCTCCCAAGGACCGTCCCGATCTTCATATCAGGGCTTTGATCATCACACAATCCCCAAACCTGAACACCTGCATTATGCGCCTTCGTCACATAGTCATAGCTTGCAATTGACGCATCTACGGAGCCTTCATTATCAGAAGTCTTAAACCAGGTAGGGCAAACCACATTAATCCCGCGAACCGTCGAAAGCAATTCGGAAATCCCGCTATTAGCCGTCTGATTCATCACCTGATGCCATACTAAAGCCACCTTCCCGTCTAAGGAAATATGATTATAGATTTCCTTTTTAAAATCTGTCTTATCCATCCTTTGATATATTTCTCCTAAATCCTTCGCCTTAATATAACCGATGATCCCCGAATTTTCCATAACCTTGCAAAAACCGGTATCCTTATTTTCTTTTTCAAGCAGGCGCAGATCACTACCTTCTTTTATCTTCCTGAGCACTTTGCTTTTAATATTTCCTTTATAACGCAGCGTACAGTCATCATCCGCCTTCACATAATCCTTTTCCGTATCAAACTGGTCTGTAACGACAATACGTCTGGGACTATTATAAGTTTCAAAATCAATCGCCGTACACTCCTTGACATAATCCGCAGCAAGATATAATTTATCCCCGTCATTCACCGCCATAACATAATCCTTGCTCTCCTTACTCCTGCCGATCATATAATCCTTTTCCCCCGGAACTACAGTAGTTTCTGTCGTAGGAGTCGTATATAGCAGTAGATTTTCATTGACATCACGATAAAACCGCGGATTAAAATTTGCTTTCACATAATCAAAATCTATATAAACCTTCTCATCCTTATAAATACAGGACGCATCTGTAATCTCATCCTCTAAGATCAAAGTGACTTTGTCTGAAGCCTTTTCTGTATGAAAATAGTCAAACAGGCTCATTTTCTGAGTATTCGGCATATATTTCTTCACCAGAAAAACAATGACCAAGGTCAACAATATCAAAACCCCAATCCCAATCGGTATGATCATTTTTAAATTTATCTTATCCTTCATCTGCCCGGTTCCTTCTATATTTTCCATTACACTCCGTCCTCTCTCATTATTATAGTTATAGTATACCACTTTTCGACATCTGTAGCAAACATTTAAAAATGTCAGGAGAAACGGGCCATTTCTCCTGACTCGAAGTTCCTTGTGCCGGATTTTATTCGGGCGATTTCCGGCACAAATACTACGCTTGGCATAATATAGCTGTATATCTTTTCGCAATTTTTAAATTTCTTTGCAACTACTGACAGCACTTTTCAGACACCGATAATTTGGTCAAAATCAATATGAACAATCTTACCGGACCGGTCACAGACATAGCTTTTCATATATTCCTGAGCCTCCATGACACCACAAAGATCAGGAATATCCTGTATTCCATATGACTTACCGTCAACCGCTACTGTCACACCTTTCTCATGGGCATCTAAGATCTCATTCAAGAGCCAGTCATTCGTCCGGTCAGACCTTTTCCCTGACTTTGTATCCATAACTTTCCCTCCTATCTTCATTAAGACCTGTGGTACAAATGTGATATGTTTTTTCCTTTGGTCTTCCGGCAAACACGAATCCAAAATCATGCAATTGGTAACCTCTTTTTCTTTCTTGCATATTATGTTAGAAAAGTTCTTTCGGTGCCGTAATTTTTTCACCTCCTTTTTCGACAGGATCCGTACCGCTTTCTGCATTATATGATACAACGCGACATAAAAACTAGTGGTAAACTATTTAAAAAAAATATTTATTTTTGTGAAGGAAGCCTATTGATTTTTCATTTTTCACACATTCTTCACACATTTGAAAATTTTTACACAAAAAATCACAAATTCTGCTAGTATTTATTTTTCTGTTTTAACAAATGATATTAAATAGCTGTGAATAGCAAAGAAAGAAAACCTGCCTGTTTTATTGACTTCTTTTCCTAATTCTACTATAATCTACATAATTAAAGGTGGATTTTTAGCCGAAATATTATAAAATAGATGTTTTAGTAACCAAAACATCCGGAAAGGAAGTGAGCCTATGCATATTGAGAAAATAAGCGATAAACAAATTCGTTGTACATTAAATCAAAAAGATCTGCAGGACAGAGAAATCGGTATCAGCGAGTTGGCCTATGGCACAGCAAAGGCAAAAGCATTATTTCGCGACTTGATGCAGCAGGCTTCCTACGAATTTGGATTCGACGCTGATGATATTCCTTTAATGATAGAAGCAATTCCTCTTTTACCGGAATCTTTAATATTAGTGGTTACAAAAGTAGAGGATCCGGATGAACTTGATACTCGTTTTTCATCCTTTACAGAAGATGTTGAATGGGGAACCTGGGAAGACGATTTTGATGACGAAGAAGAATATGATATGTACTATCCGGAGGAAGAGGAAGATTCTGCAGAGGGCGTATTAACAGAATCTGTCACTGACAATCAAGTCTCTGCATGGAATCAATTTAACAATCCCAATTTTGCAGAGCTTGAAGAAGCGGTTCATGCAAACAGCGATTTTATTTCACTTCCTGAGGCACTGGGAATGGAACCCCGTCCGAGACAAATTCCTGAACGCGCAGTACAGGATATTGTAATTATCTTTTCATTCCGAAACCTTGATACGGTGATCCATGTTGCAGGAATGTTAGCACCGATCTATCATGGTGAAAATACATTATATAAAGATGAAAAAGAGGGCAACTTTTATCTTCTTTTACATCGCTCCGATCATGCACCGGAGGAATTTAACCGTATCTGCAATCTCCTGCATGAATACGGTACCATTGTCAAAAACAGACAGACCACGATTTATTACTTTGATGAACATTACCGAAAATTTATATCAGAAGACGCTGTAAACAAATTGGCGAAATTATAATACTATTATGATGAAAATGAAAGACAGGATTTTTTCATCCTGTCTTTTCCTATCTTCTATAATCACCCTTTTATTGCAAACATAATATAATTATACGCCTTTTCCAAAAAGAAATAGAAATCTATTTCTTTGCAAGATATCCATTGACATTTTCTACAAGCTCATCCGCATCCAAGCCATGGACAATTGCCGCCTCCTCTAAGCTTTCTCCCTGTGCAGACGGACAACCGACACAATGCATACCAGATGCCATTAAAATTGCCGCAATCCCCGGATCAATCTGAAGCATATCTGCGATTACCATTTCTTTTTTAACTCTTGCGTCCATTCTATCATATCCTCCATATCGTTTTTTACGAATTGATTCGTTATTTTTATATTATACACGCTTTTAAATTTTATGCAACTAAATTTTATTTAACAGATATCCACCTTTAAAGTAAGAAAAAGCTACCATTCCGGCAAATACCTAATGGTAGCTCAATCTTTACTTTCATAAAAATATTAGCCTTCTGAGATAGCACCTGAAGGGCATGTTCCTGCACAAGCTCCACAGTCAAGACATGCATCCGCATCAATCTCGTAATGAGCCTCTCCCTCAGAGATAGCACCTGCAGGACATCCACCTGCACAAGCTCCACAGCTGACACAATCATCACTAATTACATATGCCATAGTTTTGTTCCTCCTTTTACTTATCATGATACCCATATTCTAATACACTTTTTTCCTTTTGACAAGAGGAAATCGGGTAATAGGTAAAATTTCTCATGTAATAAAAAGTTTTATATTTATAACTTATGTTTGATACGTCTAACAACTGTTTTATATCTCTTGTCTCGACCTGCAACAAGACCGGCAAATGATTAGAAATCTACCTCTGTATCATAATAGCAGCATTTCAAAAGCTTCTCCATCTCTTCCTGGGAAGGCTGACGTGGATTGGAACCGGTGCAGGCATCTAAAATTGCATTTGCCGCAATATCAGGAAGTCTCTCCAAGAATACCTCCTCCGGTACAAAGCCCTGCTCTGTCGGATAGCTGTCACTGCCATAATTTTTAATACAATGAGGAATCTTTAAGTCATCATTCATGCCACGCAGATATTTGATCAGAAGATCGACCTTTTCATCATCACTGCTGCCGCCTAAATTCATGAAGTCAGCAATCTCACCGTAGCGCTTCTTTGCCTCCGGGTCCTTGCTGTTAAATTTAATGACCTTCGGAAGATACATTGCATTTGCAGCACCATGGATAATATGTGCGCCATGATCGGCAAAAGCGGCACCCGTTTTATGTGCCATAGAATGTACGATACCTAAGAGCGCATTGGAAAATGCCATTCCGGCTAAGCACTGTGCATTGTGCATACTGTCGCGCTTATCCATATCACCGTTATAAGAACCGACCAGATCTCTCTGGATCATCTTAATTGCATGAAGTGCCAAAGGATCGGTATAGTCGCAATGTGCCGTAGATACATATGCTTCGATTGCATGTGTGATCGCATCCATACCGGTATGTGCCACAAGCTTCTCCGGCATCGTTCTTGCAAGCTCCGGATCAACGATCGCAACATCCGGTGTGATCTCAAAGTCCGCGATCGGATATTTGATTCCCTTTTCATAATCCGTAATGATAGAGAATGCCGTTACCTCTGTTGCCGTTCCTGATGTAGAAGAAATTGCACAGAATTTTGCTTTTGTACGAAGCTTAGGAAGTCCGAATACCTTGCACATATCTTCAAAGGTTGTCTCCGGATACTCGTACTTGATCCACATCGCTTTTGCAGCATCAATCGGTGAGCCGCCGCCCATTGCAATGATCCAGTCCGGTTCAAAGGCAGCCATCGCTTCCGCGCCCTTCATAACCGTCTCTACAGACGGATCCGGCTCGATTCCCTCAAAAAGCTGAACCTCCATACCGGCCTCCTTCAGATAATCAACCGCTTTGTCTAAAAAGCCGAATTTCTTCATAGAACCGCCGCCGACGCAGATGATCGCTTTCTTTCCCTCAAAGTCTTTGAGTGCCTCCAATGCTCCTTTCCCATGATACAGATCTCTTGGTAATGTAAACCTTGCCATAAAAAATATACCTCCTAAACATAATGATATCAGAGACAAACTGTCTGTCCCCTCTGTTA
>CADBMH010000066.1 GCA_902795705.1 uncultured Lachnospiraceae bacterium
AGTCTCTTATATTAATTCCCATAACATAGTTCTGAATTCTTCCACAGGATAATGTTTGATATTTCCGGTAATAAGCTTTGAGTGGGTGCATTTAGCGGCTGCATAAAATGGTACATCTTTTTTATCAATTATTTCTGAAGCATAATTTTGTTCCTCGACTTCTATCAGTAGTGCATTTGTTTTAAACCAATTGATAATAAAAGAAATTTCATCTTCGGAAAAACCGAATTTTTTTCTGCTGAGAACTTCCTTATATTCGTTAAGAATGGATGGAGAGATTATCACATCATACAATCCACCAAAAACACTATCCATAAAAATATATGCGCTTCCGTTTGGATTTAGTAAGGCAGAAACAATAATATTGGTATCTATAACTATCTGCATATGTTACTCGCTTTCATGAATTATTTTGTCTATTTCTTCCATTGTCATTGGGTTTGTATTTATATATTTCTTTCTGGTATTAGCTAAAAACTGCTGTGCTTCGTTTTTGTTTTCTTTAGATAATAAAAAACTTTTTACTAGACTAAAAACAACATTTTGTTCTTCTGGATCTAATTTTTGGATATCATAAATATCTTGTGCTGATATCATATCGACACCTCCTAACCACTTTTTAAATATTATACGCTTGTTTAACCTTTTTAACAAGAATTTTTTCTTTGAATTTGTGATAAAGTATATTCTTGATTCCGAAATATTCCTCTCCAATATTTTTCATCATCTTCATCGCACCACAGGGTGAGGGTAGCTTGATGGAAAATAGAGGGAAGTCCTTTATTTTAGGGCAGTTCAAGGCTTTTTTGATTGCATTCTGAAAAGTGTTGTGCTAGAATCGAAAAGGTAAAAGAAATCGTAATAGAGATTGGAGCAATAAATGAAAATAGATGTTAGAGTAGAAGATAAAATAATATTTGTGCAGTGCATTCTTTCAGTACCACATTTTAGGGATGGATATAGTTTTGCATTATCTGAAAGCATGATAATTGATGGAATGGAATGTCATGGTAAAAATGTTGAATACGATTCTTTGGAATGTCAAATGGAATTTAAGCCGCCTATGAAGAAAATTACCGTAAAGGATACGGCAGGTGAAATTGTAATTCGATATCACGGAGGTTTAATGGGAACATTTGCTTTTTTAGAAAGGAGTTTGATACATTTTTCATCTTATAATGGCTGGTATCCTTGTGGTTTTGATGTGGATCAGGATATAGAAGTGATGTTTCATGCTAATGATACATGGGAGATGGTTCATGCCGAATATATCGGAGAAAAAGGAATGTGGGGAAAATCGTCCTGAAAATGTTCACCATGTTGGAACATTGATTGTATATGAGATTTATAAAAGATATGGCAGAGAAGCAGTAGAGGTACTTTTAAAGATTTTTGACAAGTTGACATCAAAGACAACAAAAGATTTCTTAGAGATGATATCTGATATGGGAAGACAAGAATTGGCAGATTTATTAAAGGGGTTTATGGAGTAATTGAATTAAATAATATAATTATTATGTGAATCGTTATATAGTTTTACATATAACTTTCCCATTAAATATTTCTTGCAAGGCAATATGAGCCATGTTATACTAAAAGTGAGAAAGCAGAAAGGTTTTTGTTATGAAAGATTCAAGCTTATGCAAAAAAGCATGATAAAAAGGTATATATTACAGATATTGCTATTGAGAAAATACCTAAAATAGAATACAAAGGTTTATCACAGAAAGAAAATGAGGCATTATTTCGATTGGCAAGAATGGTTTTGATGACATCCAAATTGGAAAATGATAGTAATGAAGTGGCAAGAAAGCTGTACAATGATAGTATAAACAATTTGGATAAGAAATCTTCAAAAAAAGAAATTTACCTTGCGGGTTTGTCATTTCCGGCTCGCTGTAGTGAAGTGGGTTTATTTTACAGTTAAAGGGGGAATGGTATTATGAAAAATGGAACAGGAACAGGTCGGTTGCAAATATAGGCTAGGTCAAAATAGCATGTTTGTTGCCAATCCCATCTACTGCATCTGTCAGAAAAGAATGAAATATTTTCTTGATATGGAGAAAATTTGTATGTTGTGCTATTGCATAGTTTTATGTTTTGTATGTGTATGGAAATGGTTTTATTTTCTGAGAAAGGAATCTGTTTTTGTGTCAATAATCGAGTATGTATTTTTACAATAAACTATGTGTATCACTGGTCCAGCTTTTCAGCCGCCTCCTTCAGCAAACGGATGATCGGCAGATGCTGCGGGCATACACCCTCACACTGTCTACAGGCAACACAGTCTGCGGCTTTACCCCTTCCCGAATTAACAAGACCATTATAAAAAGATCTCGGTCTGAAATCCTCATTATAAAGAGTCATCGTATTGATCACCCGGAACACATCCGGAATGCTGATGTTCTTCGGACAGCCGTCACAGCAGTATTTACAGGCGGTACAGCCAATCTGTGGAATTTCTAACATAATCCCTGTAACCTCGTCAACCACTGCCTTCTCCTTATCCAACAGAGGTTCAAAATGAGAGAAGGTATTGATATTGTCCTGCATCTGATCTTCGTGCGTCATCCCGGACAGAATTGTCATGACACCGGGCAGGGATGCCACAAAGCGAAATGCCCAGGATGCAACAGATGCTTCCGGTCTTAATGTCTTATATTTTTCTTCAAGTTCGGGCTTTAAGCTTGCCAGTGTACCTCCCTTTACAGGCTCCATGATGATCATGGGGATATTTCTCTCATGCAGGATCTCATACAATTTCCCGGATCTCACAACAGGATTATTCCAATCTGTATAATTAAGCTGTATCTGGACAAACTCTGTCTCCGGATGTTCATCAAGAACCTTTTCAAGCAATTCCGGGCTCCCATGAAATGAAAATCCAAAATGCCGGATCTTTCCCTCTTCCTTTTTCTTCAGTCCCCAGTTGAAGCAGTCAAGCTTCTCATAGGTATCAATATTTCCTTCCTCGATTGAGTGCAAAAGGTAAAAATCATAATAATCCACACCCGCCCTGTCAAGCTGTTCCTTAAAGATGCGATCCCTGTCCTCTTTGGTTTTCATCTCCCAAGCCGGAAGCTTCGTTGCAAGCATAAAGCTTTCTCTGGGGTGCCGCCTGACAAGCGCATTACCCGCTTCTACCTCAGACAATCCGCTATGATATACATATGCCGTATCAAAAAAGAATATGTAATTTTACTGATTCCATTCAGAACTACTTTGCGTTCAAATTTTACTCTATTTAATTTTACAAAATATATTATCTCGCCCGCTTGCTTCTATTTCCCTTATCACCTTTTTGCAATACGGGCAGGTTTCAAACATATAAAGCTTTAAATTCATAACATCGCCTCCTCAATCAAATAAATTATAGTCTGCAATCTACTTTTCCTTACAGTCTCCCGATCAACTTCAAAGTCCTCTCATCCTTCTTTCCCTCAAAGAACTTATCAAGCACCCTTTGAAAGACTGACACTTCCCCGGCCGCCTCTGCAAACAAGGTCATGGAAGACCTAAGCTTCAGATCATCCGGATACCCCATCACTTCAGAGGCATCCGATGACTGCGTTTATGACCTGCTCTTATTTCCGAGAGAGCGGTTTCGTAATCTCTCTCCTGCGCTTTCAAAAATCTGCCTAAATCATACATTACCCATACTCCAGTCTGCTAATCATTTGCCATTTTCATATCATCAAAGTGCCTCTGTTCCAGCCTCTCATTGACGGCCGTTCTGTCTATGATATCCTTCACAAGCCTGTCTATATCGGAATCCTCACGATAGTCCGCCGCTGCAAAAAACCGTATCCGATTCTCCCGCATCATGCGATGAACCTTCGTTTTATCCTGCTTTACCGGATCATACACGCCTATCGAATGACCACCATATGAATTTACTAACTTCATACACGGGATATCGGTATCACTGTCACCTATGTAGACCATATTCCTGAACGGCACTCGCATCTGATCCGGCGGAAAATAATCATTGACACCCGGATCATTGACATCCAGAACACCCTTAGATATCCGAAACAAAAACTGTGTCTTATTCGTATAGTTTACCATCTGTGACGGCCACACGGCCTCCCCTCTGTCGTTATACAGAAAGGAACACGCATATATTTTTTCAAACGCTCCTGCTTTCGCAACAGAGGTACCTTCTATCATCTCCTTCAGTCCCGATGAAATGATATAGTGCTCTATGATCACTCCTGCTTTTTCTCCATATCTTCGTATTCTCTCAAACCATTCTTCTACGCCAGGATATAATTCCACCCTGGAACCATAATCCAATAGCGTATTCCTGTTAAAAAGGAGCTTCCACTTCCGAATCCGCATTTTCATATTTAGGTGAATATTTCAAAACAATCGAAATCTGCGTAATCAAATTGTAGATCACATCCTCAAGAAGCATGGATGTATTATTGCGGACTGTATATATTTTAAAGCTTTTGTTCCTATAGTAGCCCGGATATACAATCTTTTGCAGCTTTTCAAGAATATCGACCACCGTATCCCTGTTCGGACGATCGAAAATCTTTATTTCATCAATTGCTTTCCCTTCACTGTAATCCTCAAGCAGTTTATCAACAATCTTGTTTATTCTGCTGTCCATTTTTCCGTCCATATCCAATGCCATAATTTCCTCCTTCAATCAAACAATGAACTTATCCTAAAAATTTCTTTGCAAAATTATCCGCATCCGCAAGCTGTTTCATTTTCTATCTG
>CADBMH010000067.1 GCA_902795705.1 uncultured Lachnospiraceae bacterium
AATCTCCTGGCTTTAATACTCCCTCTTTTTTATTTTTTTTATGCTCCTTGAATACTCCACGCACCGTGTGACCGTATCCAGTCACACAACTATCAAGGGCTCAGTGATGAGGAAGCCGAAGGATATGTCATCCACAAACTGAACTGTACCGGCAGTTCCAGAGCCATCATCGAGGAGTTCGCCCTGAAAGCAGTTGCCAGACATACACACAGGAATCTCCGCTCTCAATCTGCCATTTGACATTTGAAAGGGCATTTTGATGTGGTATTTTCATAGACTTTTCTAGTTTCTTCTGTGATGCCTTAATAGACTCATCGGCTGAACTGTAATCAATACTTTCTGTTCTTGCTATCTTAAAAATAAATAATCCCACCATAAATAGTTTGAACCTCTGATACTGAACTACTGTGATACTTTCACGAAGCCAAGCATCAAACAGCTTTTCCTCTTCACTTCGTTCCATATCAGCTTCCAAGTCTTTTTGTAATGCATTATAAATGCCTTCATAGATAAGAACTTCCAAGTGATATGTCATGTGGTATCGTTCTTTACATTCCATGTTCTGCGTCTGTCTTGCATCATGCCCCCGTCGCTTGGATATGCCAAACGAATGGTATTCTCTTTTTCATAGTTTTGCTTGTTTTTACTGCCTTTTTCTTCAACAGAGAGCCTTTTTGACATCCTTTTATCTGTTAAAAGCTGCCTGATAATAGGCATCCGGTTCCTGACAGCCATCGGCCTCATGGATGCGTCGGCGATTATAAAATATCCAGATATATTCAAATACTGCCGCCTTGGCTTCTTCACGGGTTTTGAAATGCTGTTCATTAAATCATTCCCATTTCAGCTTGCCCCAGAAGTTCTCAATTGGGGCATTGCCCCAGCAGTTCCCTTTGCGGCTCATACTCATGGTAAATCCGGCTTCTTTTGCCCTTCTGCTGTAATCTATTTGAGCAGTGCTGACTTCCACGGTCAGAATGCAGGAGATACAGCTCTTTACATTGCCGGAATGTTTTATGGCATCATTAAGGGCATCGATACCGAGGTTCCTTGCTACATTGGCAGCTGATTCTCCGGCTAAAACACGCTTTACAGCCTGCTCTTTGATTTCTGCACTGTATTATCAATCCCTCCTGTTGGTTCGATTATACCATTCATTCTGCATGTCTATCAAATAGGGGATAAGTCATCTTTTCACACCTTTTCACAAATTCACTTCTTTTCATCTCAAAGCTAGTAGGAAATGGGAAAGAACCCGTGAAAATCTCCAGAAGAGAAATCCACAGGCTATTACTCTAAATCCATCTTAATATATCCGTTGACCTTTTCCCTACTAAAAAGAACTATCGTCTCGTGATAATTGTTAATTATCGTATTCTAAGAACGGTTCTATATGCTGGATGAATTTCCCATATTTGTTGATTATCAATGGTATATTCTGAAAACAGATATGGGTCTTCTTCATATCTTGTTAATCCTAATGCTCTATTATATTCATTATTTCGCAATGTAATAAAACCAATTCTATATAAGTATTTACCAATCTGTAATTCATTACATTCATTTTGAGATCCATCAACATATATCTTTTTGCTTTTTTCAATAATTCTTTCCTTTATAAGTGCAACTAAATCAGCAGTACTGTATGATCTTTCACCATCTCTGAAAATTTCAATTATCATTTCTAAAGATTCACATTGGTGTCTATGTTCTTTGTATAAATCTGCCATTCTGTATTTTCCGTATTCACTCATAGCAAAATTAATGTTTCCAGTAGCTATTTTTTCTCTTTGTTTTTTATATGCATCTTCTGCTGCAATTTTGCATAATTGAGCAGCCCATCTTGGTCTACCTGCACCTAAAATATGTATTGACCTATAAGGTACAACTCTATTTCTTCCCCACTGCAATTGACCATTAAATACAAGATTAAAAACTCGATTCACACATTTAGAATCTCTAAAATTCTTCTGCCCCAAAAAAATATCAGGATGTTCATTATTAAAATATGTGTATAACTTATTATACAGTATCTCTCCAGTATCTTTAGTACTCCAAACTAAATCAATCATATACTGTTCACATTTATCTAATGCCTCATCATAACTTATCAATATCGTCCATACATCAGTTCTTACTGATGCCCTAATATTTAAGCCTTCTACAGTATTAACTAGATACCTACAAGCAGTGAAAAATGTTCCTACAACTATCATATTGTTTTCGGTATTCACAAATGTCGCATCTATGTCATCAATAAATAGCCACACTTTCTGATTTTTCCTATCAGAGTACCTTTTTAGCAATTCATATCCATTTGCTATTTCCTTGTCGTTTTCCTTTTTTTCAACCAATTTTTTTTCTATATTTAAAGATATTCT
>CADBMH010000068.1 GCA_902795705.1 uncultured Lachnospiraceae bacterium
GGAGCCGGTTCGTGCTTTGCACCTTTTGCAACCGGACACATGTTTTGAACTTCCTGTGTGTAAATCATTATAAGACTCCTTTCAATTATGTATTAATTTCTGTGTTCTATAAAAAATCCCATAAAACCAGCCGTGCCGAATTGCTGAAGTCCGGCAGAGGATTTTTTGTCACACAACACTATTACTATTTTAGGACAAAATTACCGTTTCGTCTATAGTTTTTTTGGAAATTTATATAATTCTCTTCTGCTTGATAAATTCCTTTAAAGACAGGATAACATCCTTAGCAGGCTCTTTTTCCCTATTCCTTCGGCACGACCTCGCCCTGCCTTTTATAGATGCTCCTCCTTGGGATATATCCTCTGGTCATGGACAGCGGATAGATATTTGTGTTGCTGCCGACGATCGTTCCCGGATTCATGACCGTACCACATCCGACCTCAACATAGTCTCCGAGGATTGCGCCCATTTTTTTTAACCCCGTCTTAATGATATCGCCCTCATAACGGATCGTGACATTCGTTTTATCGGATTTTACATTAGAAGTAATAGAGCCTGCGCCCATATGGGATTTGTAGCCAAGAATCGAATCCCCGACATAATTATAATGAGGAACCTGCACATTATTAAACAGGATCACATTTTTAAGCTCTGTCGAATTTCCGACCACACAGCCCTCTCCGATAATCGCGTTTCCGCGGATAAATGCGCCCGGTCTTACCTCCGTATTTTTGCCGATCACACACGGCGCAAGGATGGTTGCCGTCGGATAGATTTTTGCGGATTTCGCAATCCAGATATGTTCTTCCTTTTCTTCGTATTCCTCTTTAGGAAGGCTTTCACCGAGAGGAATGATAAAATCCTTGATAAGCGGCAGAATCTCCCAGGGAAACTCCACATCCTTAAAAATATCCTTTGCGATTGTCTCGTCCATATTGTAAAGATTTTTGTTTTTTAAATTCTCGTACATCTCTTTTCCTTTCTGAAAGCGTCTTTCTGCTTTATTTCTTTGTTAGCAAAATATTTGCATAGATTAATGAATTGCTTAAAGAAACGCTTACATTTATTTTTTCGCCTTTACTTTATAATATGCAGCATCTTTTCGGAACATCTGCTGCAAAGTCTGACTATAATTTGTCTGTTTGACATAATCTACTCTCCTGGTGATAAAAGCCTCCATTTTTTCCATATATTCCTCTTCCGTAATCTGTCCCTCGGCAACCAGTGTCAGTCCCTTTTCCCAGCTTGCCGTAAGCTCAGGATTTAAAAGTGCGTTCATGGAAATATCCACAACATCATAAACCATCTCGCCTAAAAGCTCCGGCGTAATAATCTGTGTCTTTTTATTTAATTTAAGATACTTGTTTTTCACAAGCTTGCTTAAGATTTCTGCCCTGGTTGCACTGGTTCCGATACCGCTTCCCTTGATCTGCGCACGCAGCTCCTCATCCTCAATAAGCTGTCCGGCATTCTCCATGGCTAAGATCAGCGAACCGGAATTATATCGTTTCGGCGGGGAAGTTTCGCCCTCCTTGATTGTCATGCCTGTAATGTCGATTTCCGCTCCTTTTTTCAGACCTTTTAAAGCATCCATCAGAGAAATTTCCATGCTTTTATCAGAAGCCTTTTCCCCCTCTTCTTTTGCAGCCATTCCTTCCGCAGCTTCCTTTTGTCCGGAGCCTTTTTTCTTTTTCAGAAAAGAAGCATCTGCAATCGCAAGATAGCCTGCATCCGTCATCACCTTAAAGCTTGCAAAAAAAGATTCCTTTTCTCGCTCAGCCGTCAGCGTAAGCTTCATATATTCCGCCGGCGGATAAAAGATGGATAAAAATCTTCTGACAATCACCTCATATACCTTCCCCGCCGTATCACTGACGCTCCTTAAAGCGCCAAAGCCCTGACCGGTCGGAATGATCGCATAGTGGTCGGTAATCTGCTTATCGTTTACATATCTTGTTTTACCAAGTCCCTCATAACGCTTTCCGTCTAATATGTATTCAGGGATTCCCTGAACGGGTGGATAATTTTTAAGCCCACCGATATTTTTATGGATTTCTTTTGCTACTGCACTGGACAGCACCCTCGCATCGGTACGCGGATAGGTGACCAGCTTTTTTTCATAAAGCTCCTGAACGATTTTTAAGGTTTCATCAGGACTTATTTTAAATAATTTCGAGCAGGTGTTTTGAAGCTCTGCCAGATTGAATAAAAGCGGCGGATTTTTCTTTTCCTTTTTCCGCTCCACCTTTGTAATCCTTGCAGTTTTACCGGTGTCCTTGTTTTCGGGGGATGAGTCCTTGACAGAAGGATCATCCGATTTAATAAATGAATCCTCTTCTTCAGCGTCAGAGGCTTCGTCCTCCCCCTTTTTCTCCTGCTTTGCCTCAAATCGCGGTTCTGGAAAGCCCAGATGCTCACAAAGAGCTGACGCATCCTCTTTTTCCTTGAAGCCATTCTCTTTATATAATGCAGGAGAACCGGCATATTTTGATGTATCTGTCACCCGCCATTCACCGGAAAAGAACTGCCCTGCATGGGAAAAATCAGCAAACACGCGGTAAAACGGTGTTTTTACAAAATCTCTGATTTCACGTTCCCGTTCCACCACCATGCCAAGTACACAGGTCATTACACGGCCTACGGCAATCGCAGACCATTTTCCATTATTCAAGAAATTCATAACGGTTCTTCCGTATTTTAAAGACAGTACCCGCGAAAAATTAATTCCCATCAGATAATCTTCCTTCGCACGCAGATAAGCAGAAGCGGAAAGGTTATCATAGTCATGCAGAGGCCTTGCCTCCTTGATCCCACGCTTGATCTCCTCCTCTGTCTGGGAGTCGATCCACACCCGCCTCTTATCCTTTGTCTCAGGAACCTTTGCCATCTGATCGACCAGACGATAGATATATTCTCCCTCTCTCCCGGAATCGGTACAGACATAGATACGTTCTACATCTTCCCTGTTTAAAAGACCGGAAACGATCTGAAACTGTTTTTTTACATCTGGAATCAGCTCATACAAAAAGTTTTCCGGAAGAAATGGAAGCGGTCCGAGCGACCATTTTTTTAGTGCCGCATCATAGGCATCCGGATAACTCATCGTTACCAGATGACCGACACACCATGTCACCACATGGTCATTTGATTCCAGATAGCCGTTTCCGGCATTTCCCTTTACATTCAACACCTTGGCAAATTCCTTTGCCACACTTGGTTTTTCCGCAATAAATAAATATTTTCCCATAAGGATCAGTCTTCCTCTGATTTTTTCTCATGCTCTAACTGCTTCACATAAGCGCCTGTCCCAAAAATGATACCGACGATCACAATCCCCGCAAAGGCAATATATTTGACGATCTTTGTCACATCAACATTTACAGTGACTACAGAACCGGCGGCTTCCAAAGCCTTTTTAGCTTCTCTTTTCTTTTTACATTTGCACATAGTTTTTTCCTCCTGATATTTTTGTGTTTATGTTATTAAAAAAATTTCATATTATTTATATCTCAATTATTCATTTTGAAAAAATGTACCAACAGATGCAAGAATATTTTTATTGTTATGTATGATTGGCTTTCCTGTTTTATTATCATTGATTAATTTAGGAAAACAATAAATATCTCTTATCTTATCGCAGTATGCGCCCCGGTATCGATAAGAACTGATCTTGAAATCAGGGCGGTTTCTACTTCTACTGTGGGTTTCATCCTTGAAGCCATCAACTTTATATTTATAATTGCCATAAACCATTTAACTCCTTTGATTCCGTTGTGTATATGCTATGGAGCTTGATACCTCGTTCTGAAAACAATTTCAATTCTTGTGTCATTTCCTTTCGATTTTTGCATACATACATTACAGTTCCTTTCGTGATATGACCATCATTATAATAGTCATCCAAAGCAACATAGCAATCCGGAAATAGCGTCTCAATTTCTTTCCAATCCATATATTTCCCAATATACGCTTCCGCTTCTTTTAACATAAAATCTCCTTTCTGACTCTATTGGAGCATTAAAGATCATAGTCATTTGGATCAATATACAATTCTTTACTATAAAATCCAGAACGGACATGTTCGTTATTTTCGTTAATATATTCCTGCCAGCATTTGTCATATTATTTTTCTGAATATGCATATTAGCAAAAGAAAGCCCTATTTCATATTCCCCCCTTTATCGCCCGATCTTTTTGACTGTCATAGAATAACAAGACTCTTACCAGTCAAATTTCCTTTGATGTTTATCCTTTAAATATGTCGTATCTCTTCTCTTAAGTCTATATTCTACCAAACCAAATGATATATCGCTCATTTTATATATCTGCAAGCTTAGTATTAAAAATAACCTCTCCGGGATGAAACGACATTTTTCTGCTCTTTTTGGTCGTTTTTAAGGATTAGCTATAAAATAAAGCCTTTTACAAGACATGCATCCTTCTTCCTGCTTGCTTTTTTCTATATACAATACTCTTGCACAGCTATTTGTTTCCGGGCGACTATGTTTTTTTGCAGGGTATTTTATTCTGTTTCTGATTTCCTTTGCAGGAAATTTCCCATTAAATGTTATCGCCTTTTCCTTTGTAATTTTCCTGTTCGAAAAACATATACGCACAAACATGGATATGGATTAAAAATCATTCAAGATATTGTCTGCAAATATCATGGAAGCATAGAAACATATTATGAAGAATCAGATCATACCTTCCATACGATATTATTCATTTACATGGAATAAACTTTTCAGGCTGTTTTGTTGTCTGTATGTGGGATGATTCCTTTATAATCTCCCCTTGCAGTAACGATCTTATACCCCACCGACTCCATTCTGTTTTCCAGGCACCCCCTGCACTGCGCGGATTCCTCGCCGGTACAGATTTTATTGTCATAGAGCTGGTACTTTTTTCGGACAGCTACCGGTGAAAGATTCGGCATGACAACATTTGCTCCTGCCTGTATCCCAAGCTCTCTGCCACGCGGGTGGATCGTTCCGAGCGCCGTCGTAGCCGGTAAAAGGACACGTGGAAGTGTCAGACGGATTAAGGACAGCATAAGAAGTGTCTGTTCCAAAGTTCCCTGTTTTTCATTTTCAAATGGTGTATGCTCTGCAGGGATAAACGGTCCGATTCCCACCATCTGCGGATCGAACTTCTTCAGAAAGATAAGCTCATGTGCCAGATGCTTTACTGTCTGTCCCGGCGAGCCGACCATAAAGCCCGCTCCTGCCTGATAACCGATATCCTTTAGGTCATACAGACATTGAATCCGGTGTTCAAAGGATAAAGTCTTCGGATGCAACGCTTCATAATGCTCCCTTGTCGCTGTTTCATGCCGCAGAAGATAGCGGTCTGCCCCGCAGTCATACCAGTATTTGTAGATCTCCTTTTCGTGTTCTCCGACAGATAAGGTAACCGCACAGTCCGGGTGCATTTTTTTGATCTTTGTAATCAACGATCCGATTGCTTCCGGTGTAAAGAAATCATCCTCACCGCCCTGCAGCACAAAGGTACGAAAGCCAAGCTCATATCCTTCGGCGGCACAGGAAAGAATCTCCTCCTCTGTCAGACGATATCGCTCCACCGTGTTATTTCCTGCCCGAATCCCACAGTACAGGCAGTTATTTTTACAGATATTCGTAAATTCGATCAGACCTCTGGTATAGACATCCCTGCCGTAATGTGCCTCCCTTACCTCTACTGCAAGTCCGGCAAAAAGAGCGCGCACCCTCTCATCAGAAGAAGCTTCTATGATTTCTTCATATTCGTTTTCTTCCAATATGGAATTGTTTTTTAGCTTTTCCGCTAAGGTCTTGAATTTTTCCATGTTTTTTAGATTTTTGTCCATATCCATTTCCATTAACTGAACATCCTTATCTGTGAAATCCGTCAGATCCATATCAATCTTAATACCCAAGCTCTTCCCCGACTAAGATTACTTTGATCCTGCCCGGATGTCTGCTCATCCTTGTAATCACAGTCTGGCAGCAGATTGATGTTTCCGAAAGGCAGTTCATACATCTGCCATATTCCGCACAGGGATTATCAAGTCCCAGACGGACGGAGTTTGGCGGTGCCGCAATATTTCTGACACGCGCAATCCCACTCTCCACGCTGGTTGCCACCTTGTTCATGCCGGCAATGATGATCACATGCTCCGGTCCGTTGCACAGACAGGCAACACGGTTTCCGTTTCCGTCAATATTAATCAGTTCCCCGTCTAAGGTGATTGCATTCGTACTCATAAAATAAAAATCCGAGGTGACTATTTTTCCGTAAAATTCCTTCGGAGACAGATCTGCCGGCGGATTGCTGCGGTCCAGAATTTCATAATCGGATTCTGATTCCTTTAAATCATCAATCAGACCAATCTGCTTCAAGGTTTCCGAACCTCCCCAGCTAATGCTGCAGTCGGGTGTCAGAAAACGCTTTGCCTTTGTATTTGCTTCTTCCCTGTCTCTGCAATAATAGCCTTCCATATTTCTTCTGGCGAGCTTTTCGATAATGCTCTCTGCCAGATTTTCATAGTTTTGTTCGATTGGTGACATACGACGATCCCCCTTTCTGTATTTTCGTATTTGGCATAACTGTTCATTACTGTATCAATTTTAACAATAATAATCTACTTCTCCAAAATGCTGTTCCCATTTTTTAATAATTTCATCACTACGAGCTTCAATGATTCTTAAAATATTTTTTAATATATTTTGAGAAATTTTTGAATTATTATTATCCAATAAACATTTTCCTCTGGAAGTAATCCATACTTTAGTTCCATTTGCTTTTGGCTTACCTTCTGCTATATGAACATGTATTGGTTCAAGAGGATCGTTCTCATTTGACCAAAAATATACCCAATAAGATCCTATCCTAAAAACCTGAGGCATGTTCAAAACCTCCTTCTTTGGAAAACTCAATAATCAAGTGTGCTGTTGACCGTATAATTTCCATATACTTTTCTACCTCAGCCTCATTAAATCCATGATTTTCTATCACCCGATATTCCGGTAACCAGCAGGAAAGATAATGAAAACCATCCTTTTCATCCGGCTTTTCCACATAGACCTTCACTCCGTCTGTATCAAGAAACTCCGAATGGGTAATTTCTGTTTCATCGTCAAGTGTTAAAAAAGGATACATCATTTTGTGTCAGCTCCCTTCGAATAAAACATTATAAAATATTCTTTGTTTCCTATCCAACCTTAGAACAAAATCTACTATACAACTCCACCTTGATTCATTTTATTCTCTAACAGCCTATATCCGGCATATAGAACCCATATCACCCAAGACCATGTCCAAAGATGAAATGTAAAGCTGACTATCAGATACATAACTGCCACGGATATAGCAATAATCCACTGTTTCATAAAGAAACCTCCCCTCTTCTCCATACAGTCAAGTGTTTTTTCAGTAAAATCAATACTTCTTTGAGTCTCATAATGAATGAAGCTACTCATACAACGGATATTTATCTGTCAGTCCTTTTACGATTGCTGCAGCCTTTTCGGTATTTGCCTCATGATCGTCAATGATCATGGCAATCGCCTCAGCAACCTTGTCCATATCATCTGTTTTAAAGCCTCTTGTAGATACTGCAGCAGTTCCTAAGCGGATTCCGCTTGTTACAAACGGAGACTGCGGATCATTTGGAATTGTATTTTTATTACAGGTGATATGTGCATTGTCCAGCCATTTTTCTACCTCTTTTCCGGTTAGTCCCTTATCGGCAAGATCGACAAGCATCAAATGATTGTCCGTACCGCCGGATACGATTTTGACGCCTCTGTTCTGGAGCCCCTTTGCAAGTGCCTGCGCATTGTCAATAATATTCTTTCCATACTCCTTAAAGCTCGGATCAAGAGCTTCCTTAAAGCAGACCGCCTTGGCAGCGATCACATGCATCAAAGGTCCACCCTGGATTCCCGGGAATAATGCCTTGTTAAAGTTGATCTCTTTTGCAAAATCCGCATCGGATAAGATCATACCGCCACGGGGACCACGAAGCGTTTTATGCGTTGTGGTGGTTGTGACATGTGCATACGGAATCGGGCTTTCGTGGTAGCCGGAGGCAACTAAACCTGCAATATGTGCCATATCGACCATCAGATATGCGCCAACCTTATCCGCAATTTCACGGAATCTTTTAAAATCAATCTTTCTTGCATAAGCACTCGCTCCTGCCACGATCACCTTTGGCTTGCATTCTACTGCAATCTTTTCTACTTCATCATAATCAATAAAGCCTTCATCATTTACCCCGTAAGGCACACAGTGGAAATATTTTCCGGAAAGATTGACAGGGCTTCCGTGCGTCAGGTGTCCGCCGTGATCTAAATTCATTCCCATAAAGGTATCGCCCGGCTCCATCAATGCGAAAAATACCGTCATATTTGCCTGTGCACCGGAATGTGGCTGTACATTGGCATAGGTACAGTTAAAAAGCTTCATGGCACGGTCTCTTGCCAGATTCTCCACCACATCAACATGCTCGCAGCCGCCGTAATATCTCTTGCCCGGATATCCCTCTGCGTATTTGTTCGTGAGCGTACTTCCCATCGCTGCCATCACAGCCTTGCTGACTAAGTTCTCAGAAGCAATGAGCTCAATGTTTTCACGCTGTCTGTTTGTTTCTGCCTCCATTGCCTTTGCAACCTCAGCATCAAAATTTTCCACCTCTGCAAATGAATACATAGAAAAATCCTCCTGTTTTTTTATTTTAATTTACCTCTTCCATAACGAAATGTCATTACCTTTTCGCATTTCATCCATTTACTTCTTCAATCGCCTTCCCGATATCATGCCTCATATATTTATTTTCAAAGGAAACCCACTCTGTTGCCGCATAAGCATTTTTACGGGCTTCTATCAGGTTTTCCCCTTTTGCCGTGATTCCAAGCACTCTTCCGCCATTTGTCACAATACCTGCGTCGGTAAGCTTCGTTCCCGCATGGAACACATAATAGCCGTCTTTTCCGTCGAAGTTTTCCAGTCCCGTGATCAGCTTGCCTTTTTCATACTTCTCCGGATAGCCGTCAGAGGCAAGAACGACACAGACTGCCGCATTGTCCTCAAATTCCAGATCGATCTGGTTTAATTTTCCGTCAATGCACGCCTCCATGACATCAATGATATCATTTTTCATACGTGGAAGAACCACCTGAGCTTCCGGATCCCCGAATCTCGCATTATACTCCAAAACCTTTGGTCCATCCTCAGTAAGCATCAGTCCCACAAAAAGGATACCAACAAAATCCCTGCCCTCTTTCTTCATAGCTGCCATCGTCGGCTTATAAATCTGCTCCTCACAGATTTTACTGATTTCCTCTGTATAGAACGGACTCGGTGAAAAAGTACCCATGCCTCCGGTATTGAGTCCCTGATCTCCGTCTTTTGCACGCTTATGATCCTGCGCGCTCGTCATCTGCTTAATATTCGTCCCGTCACAATAGCAGAGCACGGAAACCTCCCGTCCGGTCATAAAATCCTCAATCACAACGGTATTTCCGGCATCTCCGAACTGCTTATCAAGCATCAGTGTCGAAATGCCGTCCTCTGCCTCCTTCGGCGTATTGCAGATCAGTACACCCTTTCCGAGCGCCAGACCGTCCGCCTTTATAACAACAGGATACGACACATTTTCCAGATATAAAAGTGCTTCCTCCGGTGAATGAAAGGTTTCATAATGGCAGGTCGGAATCCCGTATTTTTTCATCAGATCCTTTGAAAAGCTCTTTGATCCCTCGATGATTGCCGCATTTTTCCGCGGTCCGAAGACGCGAAGGCCACGCTCCTCAAAAACATCAACAATACCGCCGACTAACGGATCGTCCATACCGATGATCGTAAGGTCGATCTGCTTCTCCTCGGCAAAATCCGCAAGCTTATCAAACTCCATCGCCGTAATATTTACGCACTCTGCAATGCCTGCAATCCCACCGTTTCCGGGTGCACAGTAGATTTTCTCCACTCGTTTACTCTTTGCAACACTTGCAGCGATCGCATGCTCTCTTCCGCCGCTGCCAACAATCAAAACTTTCATTTCTACCTCCATATCTGAGATTTCTTTGTTTTCTATCACAATATAATACATCAGAAGCTGTCTGTGCTTATATTATATGTGCAAGATTCCCTTCAATCTTTACTCTCCCCTGACCGATCAAATGAATCGCCTGTGGAAGAATATTCCATTCTGCCTCTTCCATTACACGCTTCTGCAGGACTTCCGGGGTATCCCCTTCTTTGACCTCGACCGCCTTCTGCAAAAGAATCGGACCGTGATCTGCCTCTTCGTCCACGAAATGAACCGTAGCGCCTGTCACTTTATTTCCGGTCTTTAATACACTTTCGTGCACCTTAAGTCCATAATATCCCATACCGCAGTGCGCGGGAATCAGAGATGGATGAATATTAATGATCCGGTTTCTGTAATGCTTTACCAAAATCTCCGGAATAATCACCAGATACCCGGCAAGCACGACCAGGTCAATTTCATGCTCCTCGAACAGAGAAACCATTGCCTGTCCAAACGCTTCTCTTGATTCATAATCCTTCGGACAGATACAGGCATGTTCAATGCCCGCATGTTCCGCACGCTTCAGCGCATATGCGTCTTTTTTGTTGCTGACAACGAGAGAAATCTTCGTATCCGCTATCGTACCATCTGCCACACGGTCAATGATCGCCTGAAGATTCGTTCCGCCGCCCGAAACACAAACTGCTATATTCTGCATGGTTTTCGTTTCCTCCAAACCTCAACTTATGATAAAGTAATCCCCTTTTCTCCGGAAGTGACTTCGCCAATCAGATAGGCTTCATTCCCGGAGCTCTTAATTAGTTCTACCGTCCTGTCCGCATCCGTCTGATCTATAGCAAGGATCATACCAATCCCCATATTATAGGTATTATACATCATTTCCTTTGCGATATCTCCGTCCCTTTCAAGCATCCCGAAAATCGGAGGTACCGGAAAGCTGCTTAAACGGATATTTGCATGAACCCCGTCCGGCAGCATTCTCGGAATGTTTTCATAGAATCCGCCGCCTGTAATGTGACTGCAGCCCTTGATTTTAACGCCGCCTTTTTTCACGGTCTTCAGTGCATTGACATAAATAATGGTCGGGGTAAGCAGTGTCTCCCCGATGCTCTTTCCATCAAGACAGTCATAGGTTCTAAGAAGCGCCTCCCTGCTCACATCAAAAACCTTGCGGACCAGGGAAAATCCATTGCTATGTACTCCGGAAGAAGCAATGCCTACCAGCACATCTCCCGCTTTTATCTCCTGACCGGTGATCATCTCCTTTTTATCCACGATTCCGACTGCAAAACCCGCCAGATCGTATTCGTCCACAGGCATCAGTCCCGGATGCTCCGCCGTCTCTCCTCCAATCAATGCCGCACCCGCCTGTCTGCAGCCTTCCGCTACACCGCTGACGATACGGGCAATCTTTTCCGGCTCATTTTTCCCACAGGCAATATAGTCCAGGAAAAACAACGGCTCTCCTCCCGCGCAGACAATATCATTGACGCACATTGCCACACAGTCGATCCCGATCGTATCATGCTTATCCAGTTCAAAGGCAAGCTTGATCTTTGTCCCTACTCCATCCGTTCCCGATACTAAAGTCGGTTCCTCCATACTTTTGAATGCTTCCATTGAAAACGCCCCGGAAAACCCGCCGATACCACTCAAGACCTCCGGCCGCATCGTCTTCCCGATATGCTCCTTCATAAGCTCCACGGAACGATATCCCGCCTCAATGTCCACACCTGCTTTCTTGTAATCCATGATTACCCTCCATTCTGTCAAAGTCTTCCCACCGGTTGTGATATTCCTCTGCATACATGGTAGAGTATACCATATCTGTATCTGTTTGTCATGTTTTATTTCCAAGATGCCGAATATTTCTCACTCTAAAATAAGCCATCATAGATTCCGTTCTCCGGCTTTCCCCATGATGGCTCACACATCCCCTGTTCTTTTTTATCTCCGGCACTCCATCCCATAAATTCTTCCATCTCTTATCGGATCGTTTTTTCCGTCCTCCTCACTAATACCTCTCCAAACCATTTCTTTCCTAAAAATATTCCTCTTGCGCGCAGTACCAGAGTATCCGGAAGCTCCGTTTTATTCAGTCCGGTAGAATCTCTGTAGACACTGTTCTTTTCGCCATATCTTCCCTTTAACAGTACTCCACCGTCTCCACCACCGTACACTCCGTCATCCTCAAGCGGTTTTCCGTCCTTGTCAAAAAAAAAGAACATCACATCTCCATCGACACTATCCTCCCATTTGTCCTCCGGCATGGTTTCTCCCGTGTACCGGTAAGTCACCTTCGCTCCGATCGACAGGTCGCTTTCCTCTATCTCTACATCCTCCACGACAAGATGTGTCCCTTTAACAATCTGATTTTTATCCACCGGTTTGTAGTGCACAACCGTTCCTTTAGATTGATCCTCCAGCTCAAAATCGAAATAATCTCTGATATTTGCTTTCTCTCCCGAAACATCCGGTCTGGTGACAACGATACCATACCGGTATTTTAAAAGCTCTGTTTTATCATAATTATTAAATTGAAGCTTAAAGATCACGCTGCCATCTTTCTGCATCTGGTAGTCCATAGATACATGGTCAAGCTCATTTGCGCGTATAAAATCCACACTGACCGGAAGCGGTGTTTTGCCCACTGACCTTGCATAATCCTCAACAGACAGGTTTGTATCAAATGCTTCCGGAAGTCCGAGATCATTTGCCAAATCTGCATCCAGTGGTTTTAACAGATACTTTTCTGTGTTCCTTGGTTTGACCTCCAACTCCACAAGAACCGTATTTTTATCGCAGACTGCCTCTTTCACCTTTGATGTCACCCAGTAGGAAACCTTCGAAGCATCTTCCGTTTCCGTGTCTTTCCCGGTTGTTTGCTTCACATCTGTTATGAGCATACTCTGTGCACGCTCTTTCACTTCGCTGCTATCATTTCTGAAATCAGATAATAATGAAAAATTACCAGTTGTTGCATATGCCGTTGAGCCGGCTAATAAGACAACCGCACAGACGGCTGCGACAGCCCGGTATCTTCCTGATTTCAAAAATCCGGCAGACTTTTTTTCATTCATGTCTGAATTTGTCTCTTTCTGCAGATTTTTTAATGTATGTTCGATTTTTTCATCTGTCTCTGAAGGAATTGTTACATCCTGCTTCATCTCTAAAATCCATTTTTTGAATTGATTCATTCTAACTGCTCCTTTCTAATTACATGTGCTGCTTCCAGTTTCTTCTGCACCTGCCTTCTGCCTTCTGAGAGCCTCTTTTTTACATTACTCTGGCTAAGCTGCAAAAGTTCTGCAATTTCCCTTACCTTAAACTGCTCGACATAATAAAGCAGAAGAACCAGCCGGTATTTTTCATCAATTGATTCAAAAAAGAGATTCCATTCAACCGTCTGATATCCGTTCTCAAAGACTGCCGCCTCCGGTATCTTTTCATCCGATATGCAGGATTGTCTTTGCCGGTAAATCCGGTTGCTTTCATTGATCAAAATACGGATCAGCCATGTTTTAAAATATTCCTCTTTTTTCAGCGTACCGATATGCTCCCATGCGACAAGAATCGTATCTTGTATCGCATCTGCAGCATCATCCTCTGACTTAAGAATTGCCTTTGCAACCTTGTACATACTTTGCTTATTTTGTTTTATCAAGCTCACAAAAGCATCAGCATCGCCTCTTTTTGCTTTTTTTACTAATGTTTTCATAGCCTCTCTTCCTATCTGAAATGCTGTCAGAGCTGTTATCATATCCCTTGTTTTTATGCTGAATGACATAACAGTTCTGCTTTTATATTGGTATACCTGTGCAAGACATACAGACCGGTCATATGTGCCTTACATATATTAGAGATACAAAAAGGAAATTTGGTTACTCTTTTTTTGAATATTAGAAAAGAAGATCAAAAAGATAATGAAGAGAAAAGGAGAATGTCCTCTTTGATATTACAAATATGTTTATTACTCTAATGACAAAATATAATGAAAAGCCTCTGTAATATCTTTGCACACACATAAATGGTCGTATTCCCCAAACTCCTTTTTTGTCGTTGTTCCCGTAAGAACAGCTATAAAATTAACCTGTGCATTTTCCGCCGCCTTTGCATCAACCAGACTGTCACCAATGTATACCACATCTGTTTTTTTCATTCCCAAATCCCTGACCACCCGTAATATTCCTTCCGGATCCGGTTTCTCATTCTTTACATCATCCGATCCGACAATCATATTCACCAAATCTCTGGAAGAATATTTGTTAAGAATCTGTTCAATCCTGTGACGATACTTTGTTGTAACAATTGCGGTCTTATACCCCTTTTCCTGCAAACGAAACAGAATATCCTTAACACCACTGTATAACACAGCATTTCTGACCATGACTTCATCTGCCTTTTCCCTGAAATAGCCTGAAAACAAAGCCGCTTTTTCCTGATTTTTATCGTTTGTCAGTGCAAAATAGGTTTCTTTTAATGACAGACCTATAGTCCGCCTGATCTGCCGGGTATCAGATACCTCCATCCTCAGCTTCTGCAATGCATAGTTTACGCTGATGACAATTCCGTCAGTCGAATCACCCAATGTATAATCAAAATCAAAAATTACTGCTTTCAATGAATTAACCCTCTTATCTTAGATTCAATTCACAAGGAACTTCATGCAGCATAATTTGGAAAAATATCTTTGCTGCGTTTCTCTTTTTTGAAATTCCTGCTATCTTCTTATTCTACCATAGTCCTTTTAACTACGCAATTATCGAACCGTCAATCCTGTTTAGATAAAAAATGGCGAGGTCAGAATTTATCCGCCCCGCCTCAGCGCAGTCCGTAAACATACGCCTCACTCTTTATGTAAAGTATATCCGATTTGAAGAGAAAATACAATACCCAAAATTTTCAATTTTTTCCTCACCTTGTATTATTCATTTGCCGCAATAATCTCCTTAACCGTGATGTTTTCATTACGGAACCTCTCTGTGCTTTTTTCGGATTTAAGATGGATAGCGTTTTTCGGACAATTATGAAGACACGCATAACAAACCTCACAATGATCTGAGAACTGCACACGGTCAGTTACTGAAATATTATTTGAGGGACATACTTTTGCACAAATGCCGCATTTGATACAGGAATCATTTACAATGTATTTCTGTGCCGCCGTATTCTTAAAAATCATTTTGCCCATAGTGTTTCGGATAACAGCCATACCTATCTTATCACCAATTCCGGGCGCGGATGTATTTACCTTGCGGGATTGTATATCTCGACATATTTCTTCAATATGCTCGTCTATCCTCTTCTCACCTGCAGTTGCTTTCTGCTGTTTCATTTCAAATCCCGGCAGATAGTTATCAACCATCTTAATCGTGTTCACATAATCCAACCTTTTGCCAGCATGAGCAAACGCCATAAATGCGTTGGGTTTCGCAACGGTCTCTGACATTCCGAAAGTATAGATCATAAAAATATAATCTGCCTGAATCTTTGCTTTTTCTATGAAGGATTTAACCATCATCGGCATCTGTCCGGCATACACAGGACAAACGATACCAACTGCATCATCCGAAATTTCCATCTCGCCTTGTCTCATTAACTGCGGAACAGACAGAAGCTCTCCTCCGATTTTCTTAGCTACATACAAACTGTTTCCCGTCGCTGTAAAATAACACACTTTCATAGTTTTTCTCCTTCAGATATTTATTTCTTTCTGTGTTTTTCTATCCTCACCGATGAAACTATTGCATATACCAAAGTGCAGATTATTAAAGGAATCTCAAGCAATTGTATTTTCAAAATAATGGATGAAATACCTATTACAAGAAACACTACACTAAGCAAACAAAACACAATTGCAGATTGCCTGTAATACATTTTTTTATCCATTCTTTCTCGTTCATCTTTAGACTTCCATATATACGCATTATTAAACAAAAATCCTTTTTCTGCGAACTGACAGACGCTTATGAAAGCGCAAATTCCTGCCAAAACAAAACTGATTATCATTGAAATTAATTCCGCAGTAGTCATATCATTCTCCTCTCATCATTTTCAGCTATCCGATTTCCGACCAAATCACCTTTAGCTAAAAAAATTTATCATTCTATTTGCTAAACATTCATTATATTCTTCATTCTTTAACCTGCAAATTTCTTTTGTATCTTCAGCAAAGGTTTTCATGCAATATAATATATTCTCCCTGTTCTTATCAAAATCCTCCGTACAGAAATATTTTTTCAAATGCCCTCCTTTGTCCTCCGGAATAAAGGCAAGTTTATTTTGACAGCCACCCCATGTAATCTTATCAAAGCCAATCAACAGCATAGCGGCATGAATTTCATATAAGGTATGAAATATATGATACAGCTTAAAAAAAATCTTTTCGGGCAAGATATTTTTTCACCATATACGCATGATACCAATAAGCAGTTTCTAAGTGTGTAATATTATCCTTGTA
>CADBMH010000069.1 GCA_902795705.1 uncultured Lachnospiraceae bacterium
TCCTCCTCCATCTTCTCTATTTTTGCTGCAGCAGGAACAACTTACCGTTCCCTATGTACTACGATTTAGGGACAAAAAATATCTCATAAAGTAAAAAAAGTCTGTGATCAATACCAAACACAGACTTTTCTTACTTTCTTTTCGTATTCTGCCATTTATGCATAAACCTCCTCCCTACTTTCCGCTAAAAAGTATAGGAATTTAGGTTTTTCCAAATGATTTAATTCTATTAATTCAGGAACAGCAGCACGCACTTTTTCCATTAAACGATCCAAAGAATCTGATTCCATAGTTAAAGGAATATAATCATTACTTGCTATCCAAACACATGCTTCATCATCCCATAAACATCTAATCACATATTCCATTTGATATACCTCTTTCTTCCAGTGCTCCCTATTAATAATTAATAATCTCCTGCATCTTTATCTTACCACACTTTTTGATTATTGTCAGTATTTTTAATCCTTGTTTTCTTATGAATTTCCTGCTCCCTTTAAGAATTTTCAGAACCACTACAGCTTTCCACAAATCGTTCAAATATCCTTCTGCTGTTTTCATCCCTCCGGAAAGAAAGCTCCGGATGCCACTGGACTGCCCAGACAAATTTTTTGTCCGGCTTATAGATTGCTTCTACCAGTCCATCTGGAGAAATTGCCATACTTAAGAACCCGTCTCCCATCTCTTTTATCGCCTGATGATGATAGCTGTTTACTTCTATTTTTTCTGAACAAAACAGTTCAGAAAGCGGTGTTTCCTGAAGAATCCTGACTTCATGTGCCGGAACATCATAGGGTGGTTCCTGATGATGTACGATATCAGAAGGATGCTCCTTTAAGATATCCTGATAAAGCGTTCCTCCGCCCAGCACATTCATGAACTGGATTCCCCTGCATATTCCGAGCATTGGTCTATCCTCTAAGAGTGAACGCCGGTAAAAAGAAAACCGTCGCAGAGGTCATAGAGACGCTCCATCTCCTCTTCCTCCCCGGTCAAAGGAAAAACAACAGGCACACCGCCGGAAGCTTCTATCCCTTCCAGATATCCCGGAAGCATCCACTGGCTCTTTCTTTGTATGTCCATTAAAGGAAATACTCCTATTACCGGTCTTTTCATCTTCTAAAATCCTCCTTAAGAATTCTCTCTTTTCCCAGTGCATCGCCCCTCAAATAACCGGACTTTATTGCAGCATAAAGTCCGGTCGCTCTACTAAAGCTCATCCTCCTCCGGAATCAGCTTATAAACCGCCGTATTTTGATATGCCATTGTTTCATTATGTACAAACGCCACAATTCCGGACACAGGCGCTGATACCGTCTGTAAAATTTCCGCCGTATACGGAGAGCAGATTTCTGCCAGCTTTTGTCCCTTTTCCACCTTTTCTCCTGCTGCGGCATACTGCTCCAAAAATCCTGCATGCTCTGCGCGCACATCGATAAAATTTTCACTTTCCACTACTCTGGAAATATATCCCTCATATCCCTGATACTGTATGATATCCTGCTTCGAAAGGAAATTGAGCACCGCATCAACTGCCTGTTTCGCACTCACCTTATCTACCGCGCTTGTGCTCGTTGTATAGATGGAAAAACCATCGGTCTCCCATATCTGCCAGTTATAATTCAGGGTTGCCGTGTCAAACGGTCTTGGATTATGAAGCACCACATAAGGCAGCCCAAATCTTTTTGCAAGCTCAATGTTTTCTGCGCCGGTCTTCATCATACGAACCTGCGGCACGAAATTCCCCGGCATATAAAAGGATGCAAACTGAATTCCATAATCGTAATGCTTTACCTTTTCAAAAATCCCACCGGCAATCCTCTGTGTCGTCTCTCCCAGAGCATACCCCGGAAACATCCGGTTGATATCCGTATTGTCTACCGTCCAGAACCGCTTTTTTGTATTAACCGAATAGGGATTCCCACACGGGATCACCAGAATTTCTTTTCCCTCTCTGAGCCTGCCCGCTGCTTCCAGTTTCTGCAGTCTCCTGATGATCTGAGAGCAGACATAAATCTGCTGAAATTCGTTTCCCCGCAGACTTCCTACGATACAGACCGACGGTTTCCCGCTTCCGAACCGGTATCCGGTCACACGATAATCATCTCTGTAGAGAGCTTTTATCTCATATATAACCTCTTTTTCCACTCTTTTCACACTCCTTTCGCATTCATACAGATTTCAATACCAATTTCCTTATCCGGCTTTTATCCGTATCTTTTTAAAATCCGTCCTACCAGGGAGCCCTCGTCTACCACAGGATATTCGCGAATAGTAAACAGCCAGCCGTTTCCCGGTGCCGTCACCTCCTCCAGTATTTCTCCCGTAAGAGGATTCACGATCGTACCGATGCTTTCTCCCTTTGCCACCATCCTTCCATGATGCTTTTCTTTTAAAAAAATGCCGGATGTCTTTGCATTCAAATAATAAACATCTTCGCCCTTTTCATCATTGCTGAGCACCGGCTCACGGATTTCAGAAACCTCTCCCTTCCAGATTCCAAGCTCTGCCATCAGGGAAAAAATACCTTCCGTCATCTGTTCCCCATAGCTTTTCGTAATCCTCATGCCAACACCCATTTCCACCACCAGAGTATCGATCCCTCTGTCATTCAGACTGTATGCAAAGGTAGATTCCAGCACAGTACTTGCTCCATGAACCCAGATCAAATCTACATTCGCCTTTTTTGCGAGCGGAACCAGCCTCTCTTTATGAAGCTCATTGATACGGATCTGCGGAACCTCTGTTAGAAAGATATTGCTGGCATGGATATCCAGACAAAGCGCCATCCCTCTCATATCCTTCATGATTTCTGCTGCAATATATTCATTCATATCTCCGTTTCTGTTTCCCGGAAACAAACGGTTCATATCCAGATCAAACGCCGGAATCCCTCTTGTAATGTTATCTATACCAAACGGATTCATAGCCGGATAAATATCCACGATACCCGAAAGGGATTCCGGTTCCGCCTTTATCCGTCTGCTAAGCTCATAGCATACAAACTGCCCCTCCAGTTCATCTCCATGGATTCCCGTCACAATGCCTATCCTTTTTCCCTGTTTTTCCAATTCCTCCACCGAAGCCCCATCCGTCATCAAACGATGCCTGCGTATCCTTAAAACCTCGTCCACAGGCAGCTCCGTCTCTACAATTGTTTCTATCCGCTCTGTCATAATCCACCTCGTTTCTGTCATCCTTCACCAGCCATCTGCCCGAAAAACCGCCCATACATCACTTCAAAATTTCAAACGAAAGAATCCTGTTTTTCCTCAACGGTTACACAGACTTTCTGCCGCTGACCGGTGGTTCCGTAAAAGTCGCCCTGATTGATTGGACTATCGCCCGCATCCCTTCCATAAGAAATACTGATATAACGGTCATCTGCCATACAGTTATGTGTCGGATCAAATGCAATCCAGTTTCCCTTGTCACACAGCTCCACCCATGCGTGGGAAGCCCCTTCTCCGACCAGCATACCTGCCACATAACGGCACGGAATCCTCCTCTGCCTGCATAGAGCCAGCATTACATGTGCATAATCCTGACATACTCCCCTGCCAAGGGCTGCTGCCTCCTCCGCAGTCGTCGTTACCTGCGTCACCCCCGGCTCATAGCAAAAGTGCCCAAAGACTGCCTCCATGATATACTTTCCCTGCTCCATGATACTCTCTCCGTCAAAGGAAGCTTTCTGAAAAATTTTATACAATGACGCTCCCATCGCTGTAAGCTCTGTAGGATACCGGTACATCCCCAGCCTGTGCATCTGCGTATCCCTGACAGCCATATTTTGTTCCGTCTGTACCGTTCCTGTCACATCAACCAAAAACCTTTCATGCGGCTTTTCCATCCTGCCGTAAATACATCTGTTCCCGAAGGAATCTGTTTCAAAGCCTCCGGTATAGTCCGGCTCGATCCGAACCTGTTCTGTAAGCACCCTCTGCCTTTCATTTTCCCCAGGAAGGCATCTGAGTGTAAAATGATGTCTGTTTACAGGCTGCTCGAAAAGCAGTTCCATATGGTATCTGTAATCTAATCTTCGCAATTTAAAACATCTCCCATCAAAAACCCATAATTTTTTTCTGTTTTTCAATCCGAAAAATTTTTAAAAACCTGCTACAATCTTCTCGGTTCCTTCATCAAAAAGCTGATCCACATCCTCAACAATCTGATCATAATCCACAGGCTCTACCTCGACAATGTAATTCAAATGTGCCAGCCTTACCATACTGTACTGTAATCCGGTCTTGCCAACCTGCCCGTTTAATCGTTTTACTTCTTTTTTTATTTTCTTTGGAGCCATCTTCATTCTGGCATAAATGTCAATGCGTTCGACCTGTTTTCCGAGCTTTAATATCCTCCGTACACAATCCCTGTCAATATCATCATCCGCCATTCCCCAAAAAGCCATGATATTATCCACGACACGCTGCAGATGGATGAGTGGTGCATCCGACACCTTTGCTTTATTCATCGCATAAACGGCAAGCTGTATATAAGACAGGGTTTCGCTGCCAATCTCCTCTCTTAACACGACCGCATTATCAAATGCACGCATCAGATTAGAATAAATAGAATTCGGATCGGATTCATCAAAACAGTATCTTCGTACAAAATCCTCCTTGGAGGTGTAGATATTCGGAATCTCCTGTCTTTTACAATACTCCACATATTCTTCCGTTTTTACATCCATCACAGAATCAAACCGCTCTGCAAATCCCCTGATCGTGGTATATACTCTCTCACTGTACCTTCCAAGCCAGAATAACTGATCACTATGTTCTACTGATAAAATTGCCATAATCCTCTCTCCTTTCTAGTGAAATCCCGCATATCATTTGCAACTGTTCACAAGCACTTTTTCATTCAAATTCCTGCACTCCACCGCTCATTGTTTCCTGAAAAATTACTCTGCCATCACCCAGGTATCCTTGAACCCACCTCCCTGGGAGGAATTTACGATAAACGAATCCGGATTTCTCGAAAACCTCGTCAGCCCGCTCTCCCAGACTACAGGCTCCTCTTCCATCAAGACAAACGCGCGAAGATCTGCCTTTCTCGGAAGCAGCTTTCCTTCCTCATAGATGTCAATATCCATAAAGTCGATCACCTCCTGCGCAATGAACCGACGAGGTTCCTCCTTTAGCATGGATACAAATTTCTTCTTCTCCTCTTTTGTCATCTCACTGCCAAATACCACGCCATAACCGCCTGCTTCTGCCACATCCTTTAATACCAGATGGTCAAAATGTTCTAACACATACTTCATATCCTCTTCATAAAACGGCAGATAGGTAGGCGCATTGGAAAGAATCGCCTCCTCTCCCAGATAATACCGTATCATCTTCGGCACAAAATAATAAATCCCCTTATCATCCGCCACTCCGTTTCCCGGTGCATTGATGATCGCCACATTTCCCTTTCTGTAGATATCAAAAATATGAGGAATCCCGATCACCGATTCGCTGTTAAAATTCATGGGATCGAGATACTCATCAGAAATCCGTCTATAAACAGCTCCTACTAACTCCTTTTTTCCGGAATAGTCCACAAAATACAAATGGTCATTCTCAGCCACCAGTTCATGACCGATTGCCAGATGTGCCCCCGTCAGCTCTGCCAGATAGGAATGCTCAAAATATGCGGCATTATATCTTCCCGGAGTCAATATCACCGTATGCCCTCCGGTATTCACATAATCCATTGTCCGGCGTAAAAGCTTTGCATAATCTCTGTTGTCCACTATGGAGTTCTGCTCAAAAAGAGCCGGAGAGCTTTTTCTGCAGATTGTTCTGGCAATCATCGGATACGATGCCCCGGAAGGAATTCTTAAATTATCCTCCAGGATGTACCATTTTCCATCCTTTCCCTGTACCAGATCAATCCCGGCAATATGTGTAAATACTCCCTTTGGCGGCAGCACCCCCTCGCACTGTGCCAGATATCCGCTTCCCATATAGATAAACTCCTCCGGGATCACACCATCACGAATGATCTCCTTTTTCCCGTAAATGTCTCTGATAAATGCATTCAGTGCCGCCACTCTCTGTTTCAGCCCTTTTTCCAAACAGGTAAATTCCTCTTTTTTTATGATTCTGGGAATCATATCAAAAGGAAAGAGCTGTTCATTAAAAGTACCGTTTTTATATATTCCAAACTTCACGCCATAGCGTGCCAAAAGTTCATTTACGGTATCTGAATATTGATATAATTCCTCAATCTGCATATCCATCCCTCCAATCCTAGGATTTTGTTTCAAAAACGACAAAAAAGGAGCTGCCCGTTCGGTACAGCTCCTTTGCTATCACTACAATGACATTATACTTTTCAAAAAAATAAAAGTCAACAAAAAAATACATTTTTCCGAAAAATAAATTTTTTCATATTTAGAATTTTTCATAATCTGCATTCCTTTTGATCTGTTCCCTTTCCAGTACATCAAAAAGAGATTCTTCAAAAACATCCAGCATATATTCGATAAAAGCGGTACAATCTGCCTGGACATTATCCCCCATGGCAAGTGCAGCATCATACATACTTCTGTTTTTGTCAATCGTCCTGCTGAAGCTGACTGCCTTGATCTTTTCAAATCCGTTCGCAATCAAAAAATTATTCATCAGGAGTCTTCCACATCTGCCGTTCCCGTCACAAAAAGGATGGATAAACTCAAATGCAAAATGTAAAAGTGCCGCCTTAATAAACGGATGCTCTTTCAAGTGACCGCTGTGATAATATTCCAGCCAGCAGTTCATCGCATCCTCTAAAAGCAGATGATGAAGCCCTGCATGATTCGCCACCTGTACAGCGCCTGTCCGATATTCTTCCCCTCGTATGTCGGTATTTGAACAAGCTTTGTCCACCAGAATATTCCAACATTTTAAAAGGATATCTTTATTTAGCTGATTTGACATCAGATTCATATATTTTGTTGCTTGAAAGCAGCCAAGAACCATATATTCACTAAATGAATTGTTCGGATCGATCGCTGCACCATCATGGATAGCCTGTGTTCTCGCAATCGTTGTATCTGCTCCTTCAATTTTGGTTGTAAAAAAAACTTCATTGCAAATCTCTATTTCATTATCCTCTGTATGAAGCTCATGATACAGCGCCAGTATATTTTTTTCACGCTCCTGCATCCTTTTTGTAGGAACAAAGGTGTACTCTAATCCGGAATCATCATGGCTTTCATAAAGCTCTGTCCCATACAAGAGAGAAACCTGCTTTTTTTTCTTTTCCGGATCCATGCGCAATCTGGTATAGCTTTCCCACTGCCAGTCTATAAAAGAAAGTTCATCAAAATCCATAAGCACACCCCCTCATGATATTTTCATCTATCCTCCATGCGGAATGAAATAAATGTTACTGCCTTTGAGTATAAATCAATATTTCCGGAAATTCAATGGATTTCTTTTTGTCCGATGGGAGAAAATTTCCCTGACCTCCGAATTTTTAACGGTTCATATTCCTTCTTCATCAACTTCACTACTCCGTTAAAATCACCGGGTAATATGTAATGTGTGTATCTCCCCTTCACCGTTCCAAAGGAAACAATTTTCCGGACAGAAATCTTTTTCTTAAGATACTCTGTCATATGCTCTTTTGAAGCATTATGATTATAAATCTTTAACATTTCCGCACCTGAACTCCTGTCCTGTTCCCTTGTAATTTTAAATCCATGAAAAAAAGAATCTTCCATCATGACAGTATATATCTTCTCTATCCTTTCCGGTGTATCAATCATCATAAAATACACCACATTCTCCCCCTCCGGATAAGAACGGCATATATAATTCCTGTACGGAGAGCATCGCATCCTCTTCACCAGTTCATTATAATACGGATTATCTGATTTTGAATAATAAATAAACAGACTGTCATCCACAATGATATTTGAAAAAAAGGAAAACCCCATACTATTCAGTTTTTCTGTAATCTGTCTGCTGTGTTCCGGCGAAATCACATAGACACGCTCATATCTTTTTTCAGAAATATAAAACAATGCTGCTCCATCCATGACAATAACCGGCAGTTTTAAGTCTACCTCACGCAACGGTTCCATAAGCGCAGCAGGTGTTCTAAGTGTAGAAACGGTAAACTTCGCTCCGTCCTCGATCATACGGTTCAGTTCCACCCTGCTGTATGCGGAAAGTGCCCCCTCTTCCGACAAAAGTGTGTCATCCAGCCCTGACAGAAACAGAATATCCCGATTTTTGCTGCGTGGGAATTCCATGCAATTTACAGCTATTCCGACCAGAATTCCCGTCATCGTATCCAAAAAACGATTCCATACAAACAGATACGGATTCGTATCCGCAGCATGATTGACAACTATACTCAAAAATACAACACATGAAAAATAAGAAGCCTGCTTCATTTCAGCTACAACTGTTGTATATAGAATCAAAACAATAAATCCGGCAACACAAATGTCATAAAAGACTCTTCCTGACACCCCCGGCATCTTTCCCCCTGTTCCGCGCAGTATAAGGAGAAACAGACCATACAGACAGCCTATGACCGTACCAACTGTTCTTTGAAATGCCTTTGCTTTTGTCTCCCTCACATAATCCTGCATACACCAGAGTGCTGACAACTGTGCGTAAAAAACCATTCCCTTTCCGTTTCTCAACAGCCTGTCCAGAATAAAGCACAGCAAAACACTGCATGCAGATTTGATGATCCTCATACCTATTTTGGGAAATCTTCTTTTTCTTTCTTTCATTTAGCCATACTCCAAAATATCATGCCATTCTTATGTTTCCATAGATGTTCCGTCAAGTCCGGTCAGATATTATTATTCTAAATTTTCTTTCGGAGTCTGTCATCAATCTCCTGTAAAAAACTCTCCGTATCGACCGCCCTCTTATTCTCTAATACCGAAATCGCAGCCAAATCCCCTGTCATTACCCCATCACTTATCGTTTCCAATACAGCCTCCTCCAAAAATTCCGAAAAGCGAACAAGTTCCGGAATCTCATCCAATTCTCCTCTCTTTCGGAGCGCACCTGTCCATGCGAAAATCGTAGCTACCGGATTTGTAGAAGTTTTCTCTCCCTCCAGATACCTGTAATAATGCCTCTGTACTGTCCCATGTGCTGCCTCATATTCATATTTTCCATCCGGGGAGACCAAAACGGAAGTCATCATGGCAAGGCTTCCATATGCCGTTGCGATCATGTCAGACATGACATCACCATCATAATTCTTACATGCCCAGATATAACCTCCGCTCGACCGGATTACCCTTGCCACAGCATCATCGATCAGAGTATAAAAATACTCAATGCCTGCTTCTTCAAACTTCTCCTTAAAATCCTTCTCATATATTTCCGCAAAGATGTCTTTGAATCTGTGATCATATTTTTTAGAGATTGTATCCTTTGTAGCAAACCACACATCCTGTTTCGTATCAAGCGCATAATGAAAACAGGATTTGGCAAACCCTTCAATAGATATATCCTTGTTATGGATTCCCTGAATGATACCTGCACTGTCCTCAAAATCATAAATGACAGACCTTTCTTCCGTACCATCCTTTGCCGTACATACCAACTCACATTTTTCTCCACGCGAAGCACTCATCTCAACATTTTTATAAATATCACCATATGCGTGCCTTGCTATGGTAATCGGCTTTGTCCATGTAGGAATATACGGTGTGATTCCAAATGCAAGAATTGGCGCCCTGAATACCGTGCCATCAAGAATTGCCCTGATCGTACCATTCGGGGATTTCCACATTTCCTTTAAATCATACTCCGTCATCCTTGCTGCATTTGGCGTAATCGTCGCACACTTTACGGCAACCCCGTATTTTTTCACTGCTTCTGCTGCCTGTATGGTAACTTCATCACTTGTGGCATTTCTGTTTTCCAGTCCCAGATCGTAATAATCTGTTTTTAATTCAATATATGGCAGAAGCAGAATCTCTTTTATCATTTTCCAAATGATTCTTGTCATCTCATCCCCGTCCATCTCCACTAAAGGTGTTTTCATCATTATTTTATCCATAGCAATACCCTCACTTTCTTAATGCATTTATATTTGTGCTCATGCTGCGAGCCGCCTTTCGCGAGCTGCTAATGCACCAATGTTTGTGCTGCTCGCTGCACAAACTTGTTGGAGTGAAAAATTTATTTTTCACTCTTATTTTCCTGCTCTTCCTTTTGTATATGCCAGAAGGCCGCCCGATAAGATAATATTTCTTGTACGCTCTGTAAGTTCACAGCAGACTTCTATTTTTTCACCGGTTGTAAGATTTTCCAATACGAACCTTGAATTTCCCTCACGGATTCCTTTTCGAATATTTCTTATTTCAATTTTGTCTCCTTCCTTTATCTTGTCATAGTCAGCCTCTTCCACAAAGATGAGCGGCAGGATACCGGCATTGATCAGATTTGCCCTGTGTATCCGTGCAAAGCTTTTAACAAGTATCGCCCTTATCCCTAAGTATAACGGCGCCAGAGCCGCATGTTCTCTTGAGGAACCCTGACCATAATTCATACCACCTACAATGATTGATTGTCCTAACTGCTTTGCTCTCTCAGGAAACTTTTCATCACATGCAGTAAAGCAGAACTGTGATATTGCCGGAATATTAGAACGCAAAGGCAAAATTTTCGCTCCCGCCGGCATAATATGATCTGTAGTAATATGATCCCCTACCTTCAAAGAACAACTGCAAGACAAACTTTCTTCCAAAGGCTTTGTTTCCGGAAAAGGTTTAATATTAGGTCCCCTGTATATTTCCACCTCATCCATATCACTCTCATCTGACGGGAGAACAATCATATTATCGTGAATTTTGAATTTTTCCGGAAGTTGAAACTCCGGCATTTTTCCACAGGAAACCGGATTTGTCAATACTCCCTGTACTGCAGAAGCAGCGGCTGTTTCCGGTGATACAAGATAAATCTGACCGTCTTTCGTTCAGGAACGCCCTTCAAAATTCCTGTTGAAGGTTCGCAGCGATATTCCACCGGAATTAGGTGACTGTCCCATTCCAATGCATGGTCCACAGACACTTTCCAAAATACGGGCTCCTGCATCAATCATAACCGGCATTCTGGCTATCAAAGAGACTGCTGTATCAATCTCATGTTCAGGTGTCATTTCCTCCGGTGTTTCATCAAATGAATACAAAGCAAGTATCGACCGGGATATTTTATTCATAATGTTGCCGGAAGGAGCCTTCAATATCATATCTTCAAAAAAGCCTTCCGGAAGTTCTCTGCTATCAGAAATTTCCTCTGAAAATTCTGATAGTTCCTCTTCATCCGGTAAATTTCCCGTCAATAACAGATATGCGATCTCTTCATATCCAAACCGTTCTTCCGAAGCTGCTCCCCCTATCAGATCCCGAATGTTATAACCTCTGAATGTAAGTGCTCCCTCTGCATCCTTCTTTTCTCCATCATCCAAAACATACCCATGCACATTACAGATATTTGTTACACCTGCCATAACTCCCGTACCATCCGGATTCCTAAGACCTCGCTTCACACCATATTTATCAAAATATTCCTTGTTGATATTATTATTTTTTTTAAATGTATCATACATCGTTTGCTTAAAGCTTCTCATTCTCTTTTCCTCCTGCTCATATATCCGGACATCTTATTCTTCACACAGTAACTACCAGATGCCCCTGCTTTAAATCATGATACAAATGGCATTCACACTCTTTCATATCATAAATCTTCACAATCCCTTCCAGCTTTCGCTTCATGTCAAATTTTTGAGAGATATCCTGCCCCTTCTGAAGCTTTTCAGGTTCAAAGCATACCGTATTTTTGTTATCAAATGCTGCTGTATACAAAATATCCGCCTCCACCAGATCTTGAAAAATATGACTTCCATATGACAACTCCGGATTATATCCGACTCCGGACTCCTCCACCTCACATATTACTTCAAAAGCACTGATATCAAAAAAGGAAACAGGAACTCCAAGCTCCGGTGATGAAGTTCCGATCCTGCCCGGAACGATAAGCATCATATGTTTATTTTCTTCCCTGAAATGCCATTTTACATCCCCTATCAGCTCTGCCACAGAATTTTTTTCCGTATACGGCATATTATAGTAGGCAATCGCATCCACATATACAACAATGTCTAGAGAAACAGTCCTTGAAAGTCCCATGGAAGCCCCAAAGCTTTCCAACATAATAGTATTCTTTTCAATATGCTCCGGTACTGTAACCTGCCCCTGATCGAAAGAAACCTGCAAAGGTCTGCACTGTAAAAGATTGATCAGGTAATCACCATTTTCTGAAATATTGATTGTAAATTCCGTATCAACAGGATAATCATATTCGTTCTGTATACGCTGTAAGATTATTTGAATCCGTTTCATCAGCTCTCTATTTTTTACGATTCCCTCACAAGAGATAAATTTTACAGCTAAATTTCTTCCCGTCTCCCTCAGTCTGTTCTCTGCCTCAATATCATGCTGCAATAAATATTTTTCCAAAAACTCCGGCATCTCTCCCGCTATTTTTTCATAATCCAGCCGCTTCAGAGAGCGTTCGGCAATGTTTACAGCTTCCAGCTTTCTCTGTGAAAATTTATGCTTTTCTGAGGAGCTTGTATACATTGTTTTTTCAGGATGATCCAGACTCACCAGTCTCGGATAGGAGCCTTCTATCCTGTCAACCGCTGAAGTCCCAAGCCCCATTACCAGGCGAAGCATACCAGCTTCCGGATCGATATTTTCCAAAAAACGATATGGACTATAGGAATACCCTACACCTGCCACACACGGCATATAATAGGAACCAAAATAAGAACCGGACACCCTCTGTATCAAAAGTGCCATCTGCTCATCTCTTTTATCAAGCCCCCGTCTCTTCCTGTAATCAAGTGCAGATAAATCCACAGAGCTTGCATATACAAGCTTAACAGCATTCTCAAATTCCAAAACTCTCTCTTGAATGGTTCCCCTGTTCGAACAGAAAACGGACTCATATTTTCCGGCAAAGGCATTTCCAAAGCCATCCTCTAATATACTGCTTGATCGTATGATATAAGGATCTTGCCCGTAATATTCAATGATTCCGGCAAACCGTTCCAACATATCAGAAGAAAAACTCCCCTGCAGGAAATGCTCTGATATTTCCTCAGCCACCTCGAAATATCCTTCCTCTGATCTCTGCCTTAACCGGATATCCCAAAAACCGTTATCTACAATATATGTATAATAAACATCCGAACCTATATAAAAGGAATCATGTGGTTCCAGAACCTCATCAATCTCCGGCTCCATATTTCTGATAACCGCCCTGGCAAGAAGCATCCCACATGCCTTTCCTCCTATCATACCTGTACCCAGCATATGATCCCTTACATGAAAATAATCCTCCGGAGAAAAATGCTTTCTCACTAATTCCCTCATTTTCTGATCTCTGGTCATCATGATATCACACATTTCTCTGCAAAAACCGGTAACATCTTTTCCCTCATTGTATAAAGTCCTTGCATGGTTGAAAAACCTGTCCCACGAATCCTTATACTGTTCCTCTGAAGATCTTTGGACACGATTAAGCGTCTGATAGAACCTTCCCATTTTCACACCATCCAAAACAGGCTGAAAGCTTTTTGTTTCCGGGACATATATATGAGGTCTGAACATGGTTTCTGAATCCCGGTTCCATACCTTTTCCGGTCTGACATATATCGTTTCCAAGTCCCGGTACACATCAAAAAACAACTGTGTCGTATCAATAATTTTGTTAATTGCATGAACAGAATGTTTCCCGCGTATTACCGGAAAAAAAGCAACGGTATCAAGCCGGAACAAAAAAGGACAGGTCACTTTAAAAAAATTCCCCATCATAAGATCTGTTGCCCATGCAGTCTGCAATTCAGAAAGACAATCAAAAACATAAAACGCTTCTTTTCCAGCCTCCGCAATATGATTATGAATTTCAACCGTAAATGTTTCAAACCTGTGTGAGAGCGGAATGGTTATCTTTTTTACTTCCGGACATTCTCTGACCAGAGGTTCATGACCGGCAAAGCGAAAATATATGATGTTTCTCCGATCCCTGACTGCCTGCTCTAGATACGGCTCCATAAAGATTCTAAAATCATCAAGTCCGGAGACTCTCCATACGACATTGTCTCCAAGACGGATGTAGTCAAGTGCTTCATCCATATCAGAAATCCCCGATAATATCTTTTCAAATGCTGCCATCATCTGCCTCCTCTCTTACCCGATACAAACATTTATCCTAATAAACAAATTTATATAGGACAGCATGATTTTCACCATGCTGTCCTCCCAATATTGCACATCCCTTTTATCACCCAATAATTATTTCACTACAAAAGTTTTTGTTTTAGACTGATAACCCGATTTTTTAACTGTAACCTTTATTTTTTGAGATTTCTTTAGCTTCTTAACTAATTTAATCTTAAACTTGCCATTTTTATCTGCTTTCACCGTATAGGTTTTCTTCGCAATTTTCACCTTCACTGTTGCCCCGCTTAAAGTTTTTCCTACTATTTTTTTTGTTCCTTTCTTAAAGCTGGTCAGTTTCAAGGTGTTGATCGTTTTCTTTGCCGGCGTAACAGCTTCACCCGAAGGTTCTTCCTCAGATGTTTGATTCAAGGCTGCAGCCTTTACCGTTACCGGCTCAGCAATAGCATTGTCTCCATACACAGACTGGTATCCACTCCTGTATAATGAAGCAAGTCTGTCATACATTTTTGCATACAAGGTTCCACGGAATGTTTTCGCATTTCCATTAAATCCGGTTCCGGTCAAGTCCATTTTTGCTACCTCTAAACCTAACGGACTTGTACCTCCTCTTTTTTCAAAGCCTTCTGATGCTGAACCGGTTCCATTATAATCCAAGCGGCTTCCGTTCTTTCCTTTTGTGATAATGATACTTGTACTGTTAAAATCACCATAAGTCCAATTTTTCGAATCCCAATAAGGATCGTCTTCTATCTCTAATTGATTATGAATTTCCTCAGGAATGACACTTCCTCCTATAAAGTTTCCTTCATCATCAAAGTTTGCGGCATCATCCGCCGGATCATATTTTTTATCTCCCGGTGCTGTATAAATTCCATCACCACCAAGTAAATTAGAAGTAATCGCAGCCATATTGTCACGATCCGTATAGCTTCCGATTCGTGTAGCACGATACCACGCATTGCCTGTCGTTGCCGTAGGATGAATAAACAATGTGCATCCCTTTGCTGCATAATACCGTCCAAGCTCCGGATAAAAATGTCCATCTCTGCATATATCAATTCCCGCTTTTCCCCACTTTGTTTCAATAATCTTTGGAGTATCTCCCGGTATTGTCCACTGTCTTTCCATATTTCCGGCACGATGTATCTTTCTGTAGGATTCAATTTTTCCATCCGGATACAGGATTGCGGCGGAATTATACACCTTTTCTGCTTTTTTCAGAGAATTATTATACATACTGTCATACATAGGACCATCCGGATCTTTTTCTGTCATACCGAAAATAATATACATATTATATTTCTTGGCATATGCAGATAATTCATTCGTCGAATCGCCCGGAATAGTCTCTGCGGTAGCTACCTGCATTGAAACACCATACTTATGATAAAACGGATCCTCTTCTGGTTCTAAATATCCGTATCCACTCAACACGGTTTCAGGAAATACCAGAATATCTACTTTTTTCTCGGCTGCCTCCTCTATGTATTTGATCATTTTTTCTTTTGTCTTTTTCTTATTGCCCCAATATCCGGTCATATTGACTACACCTGCCACAGGACCATCTGTCGTCTCAGGTGAATATTTTAAAGCTCCGCCATTTTTGTCCTGAAGTTCACCAAGCTCTTTATAAAGCTTCACATATAATTCCGGATTAAAGTCCACATCGGAACAGGTGCTTCCTGTCGTTGCCGTTAAGCTCGTACTATTTGTTAAAAGCCCCTCCGTACCGGTCACAATCTCTACATCACTTGTAACCTTGCCATCTGAATGAGCAGCTCCGGCATAATATCTTGCACCATTGAAAGCACCATTCATGATTACACTTCCGCCCGGAAATTCATCACTTCCATCCGACATATTATAGCCACTTAGATTTGAACTTAAGATGGTATATCCGTCTCTGGATGCAATGCTCTCCAACCGAACTCTGTAATATTCCTGCCATCCTGCAACATTTCCAAGACTCCAGCCGCCTCCGGAAGCTGTAGGATTCATCAAAAGATTACATCCCATAGCAGAATAATACCGTTCTAATTCCGGTGTAGAATAAGTATCAAAACATATACTGATTCCTATTTTTCCATATTCACCCGCATCTATAATAACCGGTGTATCTCCCGGCTCACACCATTCTCCCTCTACAGGAGTGATTTTCTGATACGCTGTTACATCACCCTCCGGAGAACATACAAAAGCTGAATTATACGCATGCTTTGTATCACCCTCTATTTTTTGTGTCGAACCGTAAATAATATACATATCATACGCATCAGAAATCTTTGAAAAAGTCTGCTGTGTCGGACCATCGATTTCTTCCGCGCTCTCAACCGCCCACTTATACTCTTTCGAATCCGGATCACTGGATGCTACATACCCGGTCACACACATCTCCGGAAAAAGAAGAATCTTTACTCCCTTTTTATGTGCCTTTTCAATATAATCCTCCATGCTGTCAATATTCGCCTCTTTGTCACCCCATACCGGTGTAAAATTCACAACCCCCAGTTCATTTTTTGCAAATTCGTGACTGACCTGCGGCTGTTCCTTTCGTTCACTGCGTGTATAATCACCGGTAAATGCCTTTACATCAACGGATGTCAATGAAAAGAGTAAAACAAATACTAAACTCCATGCCCGAAAACATTTTCTGCTTCTTTTAAAATGTTTTATCATATAAATTCCTCCTAACATCAGGTGCCA
>CADBMH010000070.1 GCA_902795705.1 uncultured Lachnospiraceae bacterium
ACTATAGTGGTCTGGTATGGACAGACCAGTCCACTGATGAGATATTAAATATGGTCGATAAGGGGCTTGAGCTTGAGACTTTCTTTGAAGGTGATTTGACAAAGGGAACAACAAAAGAAGAACTTCTTGAATGGAAAAGTCAGGGGAAGGACATTAAGGAAGTAGTCCTTGAAAGAGCAAGGGAAAGAAGCAAAACTATTACATATAATAATGAATCATACACATATGATACAGGAGAAACAGATGAGGCTGGTAGTCATATTGCGGAATACAGGGCACCGAGATACCTATCGGCACCGTCACCTGCATCAGATGGAAAATATTATCTTACAGAATGCTATCTGCCCGGAGATAAAGGTGTCAAACCGCAGATTATCTCAGGTGAAATCCGCAAGTTATTTCCGGTGAAAATGCCTGTTGCAATCTGCGGTCAAAGGCAGGACTGCACATTATTTCAGTTGTGACCGCAGATTGTTTTGGGATTTTTTTTGTCAGGATGGGTTTGGAATTAAAAAACAGGTCACGAGCATGTCGTGACCCTGAATACATTGAACTTTGAAAATTAAATAACTTCATCAAAGCTGCATAGTGCTTTTATTCCGCAGACAAGGCTTTCCACATCAATGGGATTACTGAGGTGCTGCCGGATTTTTTCTGCGTTCCAGAAGGTATCGGAAAAATGTGAAAGTTCACAGCCGAAATTCATGTTTGGAACACATAGATAGTTGCCGTTCTGATATTTTCCGGCGATCAGATGAAAAGAAGTGCCCCTTGCAGTTATGACAGCTTCATAATGAAAAGAAGTACGGACAAGGAGCCTGATCTCACCTGTCCATGGTTTTTTGCCGCAGGTTTTACCGGTATTACACTGAAAGATCATCCTCTATCCTCCCTAAGCAAAAGGATTCTGGTTGGTCACTGCAGCATGGATAACCTCTTCGTCAATGACCTGCTTTTTCATCTGGGCTCCAATAGAAAGGGCATCATTCATGATGTTATCGATAATACGGGGGTTTCCCTGTACATAACCATGGATGGCAGACAGTGCAGAATCACTGATAATGGACGGGGCGGCACCGGCACATTTTAACTTGTGTTTTATATACTCCGGGACTTCGGCATCTGAGAGACCTTCATAGTTGTAGCGGATTGTGATCCGCTGGTTGAGAGCTTCATGAACGGGTTTGCGGATTGTATCCTGCAGGTGGGATTCACCGCAGAGGATCAGGGTAAAGCAGTTCAGGGAATCATAGCCATAGTTCATGAGCATCTTGATATCATTCAGAATCCCGGTGCTTAAATACTGCGCCTCATCTACTGCAAGCAGTAGGGGCTGGTGCTTTTCTTTGTAAAGATAATAAATCTGATCCTGAATGGAGCGGAACATACCGGTTTTGCCGCCTTTTTCACTGACGCCGAGAACCTGACAGAATTCCTTGTAAAAATCTGAGACGCTGACAGTGGAAAGGCAAATATATTCCATATGGTACATGTTTGGGTTAAGACTTTTTGCAAAGCATCTGAGGGCATAGGATTTTCCCATGCCGGGTCTGGCTGTGAAGACCCCGATCCCACGTGTTTCTTTCAGAAAATTCAGTCGGGCAGTCATTTGTTCAAAATCATTGGAACGGAAACAGTCCTGTTCAGAAAACTGCTGTTTGTCAAAAGGATTGGAACGAAGACCGTAAAAAGAATTAAACATGATTCATTACCTCCAATGCTAAACTCGTGTAATCCAGTGGATTTTTATTGTTACGTCTGGTATGACAGTTATCGTTTCTGTTAGTTTTGCGGATGGCAGATTTCGTGTTTTCGTAAAGAATGTATGCACTGTCCATGTCTTCCGGAAGAAAACGTATCTCAACCTTCATGCCGATAAACTGCATGGGAACATCATAGCTCTCGTTGAAGATGGAGACGGTGGCATCTTTTCTCACCCTGCGGGTAATACGATTGTAAAAGCAGTCATCTAACCATTCACGGGACAAGGGATGCCTGACATCCTTACAGGTATTCCGGAAGCGTGCCATGGGTGTTGTATTGATACCGGAATGATGGGAAGTGTTATATTTTCTGACATAGTCCTTCAGCATCTCATTAAACTGTTCAAGGGAATGAATTTTTCTGGTATCAATGGTGTGTATCCATGTGGTCTTCATGCTGAGCCACTGCCGTTCTGATTTCCCTTTGGAGGCGCCATCCCTTACTTTCGTATGAATCAGGCTTATTCCAAGGGAAACACAGATCATGGAAAGCTGTTCGTTGGCATAGGGACCGCCATTGTCGACCAGGAGTTTGGAAGGAATACAGCCGTAGGTGGCAATGGAATCTTTTAAGACCTTCTGGAAGTTTAAGGCATTATCATTGTAAAACATCTGCGCGCCTACAAGCATACGGGAATGGTCATCGATGATGGCCATACAGTAGACCTGTCTTGTAACACCGTCTTCCGTGATATGTGCAATGTAACAGGTATCGGCCTGCCACATTTTGCCGAAGGAATCCTCTTCGAAAGCTTTTCTGTCACGAAGATTTGGATTTCTTGCGGATTTTAAGTCGTTTTTTTTAATGAACCGCTGGACGGAATCCACACTGACTGTTGCGGGGAGGAAGCCGTCTGATATAAGTTTACGGTGAATCTGGGTTGCATTAATGCGCGGGAAATCTTCCTTGAGACGAAAGATCTGGAGAACGGCTTCATCATTCAGAACCCTGGAAGAACCTTTATCCGACCGTTCGACAGGCATGAGCCCCTCAAGCCCGGACTGACGGTAGCGCAAGACCCAGTCTTCGATTGTTTTGTAGCTGAACTTTTTGATGGTACCGTCAGGAAGTCTGAATTCCTTCTCGGCAATTCGTTTGTAGTAGGCAGTGGCGGATGCATCAGGAAAAAGCCCCTGTATGACAGGAGCTATGAGCCCGAAGCGGAATTCGGCCATTGCGGCAGCATTTTTTAGAAACTCGTCATTTTGTGTCATGAGAATGTCCTCCTTTTTGTGATGAGACCATCATAAATGGAAGGGAAGACGAAGTCATGGGTACCGTTAAGTGGTCGGCAAAAATGATAATCGGGGACGAAAACATCCTGGCAGTAAACAGCGTTTTTCGGATTTGCATGTGACTGGAGGAAGGAATTGCCGAAGGTACGGACAAAACCGGAAGTAAAATCCGAAACACGGTCCATCCGGACGAGCGCACGGAGAAAGCCTTTATCTGAAAGATCAAGGTCATTTAAAAAGCCAAGCCACTGTGCCTTGTGAGATTTCCAAAGTTTCAGCCATTTATAGAGTTGTTTTGAAGAAATGGAAAAACGTTCGCAAAGCTGTTCTATTGTATGCAGGTGCAGGAAGTATTCACCCAGAACACGTAAAACGAAGAACAGGCTGAAGGAGCAGAATGGGATAATGAAATCCGGAAGGATGGCATGGGTAGCGCCGCAACTGTCACAGATACACCTGAGAACCGTAACCTCATGTCTGACAGGTTTCCCACCGACAAAGTCAATCAGATACCGCTTATAATAGCAGTGAATGTGGAGTTTCCCGGAGGATTTACAGACAGGGCATGTCTCTGATTCCGGACGAACCTGTTTCATAAAAAGATCAAAAAGAAAATTTGATGAAATTTTTATCTTAAAAAGCTTGATAAAAAGTGAGTTTTTTCTTATCATAGTATTGTGTAGGAATCCATACAGGCAGACAGCCGTATTGTGTAGGACAAAGATCCTGTTTTGGCACTGCGTATGGACTGCATTATGTGAAGAGAAAGAACGGGCTGTCGGAGGTGTTGTTCTTTCTCTTATTATTTTGTTACAAAACTAATATAAAGAAATCAAGAGAGAAATGCAAGAAAAAAGCGTGCGGCAAAAAGCGGCACACTAAAGAAGGTATTGGATAGAAAGTGCCGGATTTATTCTGCGGCAGAATTGCGGCAGGTGGGAAATATAAACTGACGTATGACAAATAGTGAACTAATAAAAAAAATAGATTTAGCACATAAATTAGATGATATAATTTCACTTGGCAAGAACATTAATGCGCTTTATAAAGAGTCGGAAGCATATAAGAAAAATCCTTCACCTGAATATGGTTCATTAATGATGCAACGAGTTTTTACTACTTGTTCCAC
>CADBMH010000071.1 GCA_902795705.1 uncultured Lachnospiraceae bacterium
AATTTCTGCCTTGTTAGAATTGCTTTTTAACTTCAAGTAGTATATAATGAAGTGGCTACTTGTCAAAGTGAAGACAATGATAGGAGGACAGAAACAGCATGAAAGAGATTAATAAAGAAGAATTTAAGAAAGAGGTAGAGACTTATGTGAAGGTTTTATTCCGTAAATCTGTAAAAGAGGCAGATGACCAGCAGATTTTCCAGGCAGTTGCATACGCAGTCAAGGATATTATTGTTGATCAATGGATGGCAACACATAAAAAGTATGAGGAAGAGGATGTAAAAACCGTTTATTATTTATCCATGGAGTTTTTGATGGGACGTGCCCTTGGTAATATCATTATTAATTTAAAGGGAAACGAAGCAATTAAAGAGGCAATTGATGAATTGGGACTTAATTTGGATGTGATTGAGGATCAGGAACCGGATGCAGCACTTGGAAATGGTGGTCTTGGACGCCTGGCTGCCTGTTTCTTGGATTCATTATCAACACTTGGCTATCCTGCATATGGCTGTGGAATCCGTTATAAATATGGTATGTTTAAGCAGGCGATTGAAAACGGATATCAGGTGGAAAGACCGGATGATTGGTTGAAGGACGGCAATCCGTTCGAGATGAAACGTCCGGAGTATGCTGTAGAGGTTAAATTCGGCGGCTATGTTTCTGTAGAGAGAGATGAGGCGACAGGAAAGAACAAATTTGTTCAAAAGGATTATCAGTCTGTTCTGGCAGTACCGTATGACCTGCCGGTAGTCGGATATAATAATAATGTGGTTAATACACTGCGTATTTGGGATGCAGAGGCAATTGACACATTTAATTTGGATTCCTTTGATAAAGGAGATTATCAAAAGGCAGTAGAGCAGCAGAATCTTGCGAGAACAATCTGCGAGGTGCTCTATCCGAATGATAACCATATGGCAGGGAAGGAACTTCGTTTAAAGCAGCAGTATTTCTTTGTATCTGCGAGTGTGCAGCGTGCGGTGGCAAAATACATGGAAAAGCATGATGATATCCGTAAAATCCATGAAAAGGTATGCTTCCAGTTGAATGATACACATCCGACGGTTACTGTTGCAGAGCTGATGCGCATTTTAGTGGATGATTATGGTATTGAGTGGGATGAGGCATGGAGCGTGACAAATAAGACCTGTGCTTATACAAACCATACGATTATGTCAGAGGCATTGGAAAAATGGCCTCTTGAGCTTTTTTCCAGACTGCTTCCGCGTATTTATCAGATCATAGAAGAAATCAATCGCCGGTTTATTTTGGATATTCAGAGAACATATCCGGACGATTACGGAAAAGTAGAGCGTATGGCGATCATTTACGATGGTCAGGTGAAGATGGCACATCTTGCGATTGCAGCAGGATTTTCAGTCAATGGTGTAGCAAGATTACATACGGAAATCTTAAAGAAGCAGGAACTTAAGGATTTCTATCAGATGATGCCGGAGAAGTTTAATAATAAGACCAATGGTATCACACAGCGTAGATTCCTGCTTCATGGAAATCCTCTTTTGGCTGATTGGGTGACGAAAAAGATTGGAGACGACTGGATCACGAATCTTCAGCATATTGACGAACTGTCCGTATATGCAAATGATAAGCTTGCGCAGAAGGAATTTATGAATATCAAGTATCAGAACAAGGTTCGTCTGGCAAAATATATTAAAGAACATAACGGTATTGAGGTAGATCCGCGCTCTATTTTCGATGTACAGGTCAAGAGACTGCATGAATATAAGCGGCAGCTTTTAAATATCCTGCATATTATGTATTTATATAATGAACTGAAGAAAAATCCGGACATGGATTTTTATCCGAGAACTTTTATCTTCGGGGCGAAGGCTTCCGCGGGATACCATAGAGCAAAGGCGATTATTAAGCTGATTACGAGTGTTGGTGATGTGGTCAACAACGACAAGAGCATTAACGGAAAAATCAAGGTTGTCTTTATAGAGAACTACAGAGTTTCCAATGCTGAGATCATTTTTGCGGCAGCAGATGTTTCCGAGCAGATTTCAACGGCAATCAAGGAAGCATCCGGTACCGGTAATATGAAGTTTATGTTGAATGGTGCGGTGACTCTGGGTACGATGGACGGTGCCAATGTAGAGATTGTCGAGGAAGTCGGAGAGGAAAATGCTTTTATATTCGGTCTTTCCTCTGATGAAGTCATTGCGTATGAGCATAACAATGAGTATAATCCGAGAGAGATTTATAATACGGATTCCGATATCCGTGCTGTTCTGACCCAGCTTGTTGATGAGACCTATGCACCGGGAAGACCGGATGAATTCCGTGACATTTACAATTCTTTGCTGGACGGGCAGGGAGGCCGGCCGGATATGTATTTCATTTTAAAGGATTTTCGTTCTTATGCGGATACACAGAAAAAGGTTGGAGAGGCATATAAGGATACAGACAAATGGGCAAAGATGGCGATGTTAAACGTTGCTAAAGTCGGTAAGTTTTCTTCTGATCGTACGATTGAGGAGTACGCAAAGGAAATCTGGAAGTTAGAAAAGGTTACCGTAGAAGTGCCTGATGAAGAATAGTTAAGAGGGCTGCCGCAGTGTCATAAAGAGATGATGTTGCGGCAGTTTTTTGGAATTTTGGAGGAGATTATGAAAACGAAACAAATTGTCGGAATTATTATCACAGGTCTTGTGATCATTGCAGTGGGTGTGTCCGGAGTGGCAACGAATATCATACAGCAAAAACTGCTTGCGGACCGGGTACAGTCAGAACAGAGTACGACGGATATTATGAGTACATTATTTGGCGGAGACGGGGAAACAATCAACCTTCCTAAACAGGATTTTATCGGAGTGCTCAATATTGTAGGGGAAATCGGGGCAAACAGCAGTACATCGTCCCTGTACGGAACGAGCGGCTATGATCATGAAATGTATATGAATTATGTGGAGCAGATGAAAAATTCCGGGTTTAATAAAGGTATTTTCCTTTATATTGACAGCCCGGGCGGTGCTGTCTATCAGACGGATGAACTTTATCAGAAATTGCTCGAATATAAAGAGGAGACCGGGCGGCCAATCTGGGCATACTATGCTTCTGAAGCATGCTCCGGCGGTTATTATATTTCTATGGCAGCAGATAGAATTTACTCAAACAGGAATGCATGGACCGGTTCTATCGGAGTGATTGTTTCGCTGCTAAACTGTAAGGGATTATATGACAAGCTTGGAATCAAGGAGATTGATATCACCAGTGGGAAAAATAAGGCAATGGGCTCTATGGGATTGGAGCTTACAAAAGAGCAGCAGGATATTTTACAAAGTCTGGTAGATGAGGCATATGATCAGTTTGTCGGGATTGTGGCAACCGGAAGGGAAATGGATGAGACAAAGGTTCGCACACTTGCAGATGGCAGGATTTATTCGGCAAAGCAGGCACTTGAGGCAGGACTGATCGATGAGATTGAAGGATTGGAGCAGGTGAAAGAGAAATTTGCGTCCGAACTTGGATGTGATGCGAAAGAGGATTTTTTCACACCGAAGAATAAGATGAGTGACTTTTTCAACAGTTTGTTTGGCAAAGCAAAAGAGCTTCTTCCGACTTCTGAAACGGATCTTGCAGAGGATATTGTGAAGAACAGAGGAAATGGGGTGCTGAAATATTATGCAGAGTAATTCAGATGCGGTAGTTCAGGAGGAGAAAATTTATGCAGGATTTTTCGTTCGGCTGGCAGCGTATTTAATTGACTGGCTGATTGTGGGGACTGCGCTTTTGGTTTTCAAAATTCCAATGTGGGTGGCAAGCTTTTCCGGAACGGAGTCGCTTTTAAGCAGGGATTTTATTTTCAGTTATTCTGCTTATGATATTGTCCTTTATATTTTGAAGGTCCTTTATTTTGCATTATGTACGTATTATACCGGGGCGACGGTTGGAAAGCATTTGTTGCAGCTTCAGGTGGTCAGCACAGAGAATCGTAAACCGACATTTTTTGAAATTGTGTACCGGGAGAGTGTGGGGAAATTTTTGTCTGGAGTTATTATGAGCCTGGGATATATCATCGCAGCCTGGGATAAGAAAAAGCAGGGGCTGCATGATAAGCTGGCAGATACTGTCGTGGTATATGCACATAAAAAGATTGTTTATGTGGCGGCACCTGCTTACGAAAAGAGGGTTCCGTATGTTTCCACACAGGCACCGGTACAGGAGGATGCTGAATTTGAAAATAATTTTCCAAGTGATTCCTTTCAGTAATATTTATTGTGAAGGATAAAATGTTTTTGTTGTTTACTATACTTCTTTTGGTAAAATCTGTCCGCTTTTGTGGTCAGAAACGCCCTGTTTATGGGTA
>CADBMH010000072.1 GCA_902795705.1 uncultured Lachnospiraceae bacterium
AATAAGGAATTAAAAGCACAAAACTATTTTACAGTAGCAGGGAAAATACCAAGTAGTTACTTGTACGAGAGATGTTATGGCATTGGTGAAGAAACAGATCAGCAGGAGCAGGAAAAGGTAAAACTTGATAAGGAGATAGAGGATAGAAAAGCTATTAAAGCTGGACTTGATGAGACGATAAGGAGAGCAGAGACAGAGGCAAGTAAGAAAGCGGATATTATTATTGATGATGCTAACACTAGGGCAGACGATATAGTTAATGCTGCTAATAATATGGCAAGAAATATACTAAACGCTACTAATGCTAAAGCTGATGAAATTATTAATACAGCAAAAAATGAATCTATTGAAATTATTAATGCTGTAAGAAATAAGGCGGATAGTATTATTGAGGAAAGCAATATTACTAAGCAGAAAATCAATAATGACATAGCAGGATTACAAAAGGAATGTAATGAATTGTACGAAAAATATGTAAAGAAGAGACAAGATTCTGAAGCTTTAGAGGGGCAGATTAAGCGGTTGAATGAGGAATATGAATTTTTACAAAATCAAGTTTCTATGCAGACAAATAAAAGAAATCAACTAGATAAGCAGATAGCAGAGAAAGAGAATTTGCTCTTGGAATTAACAAGATGCTTTGGTTATATCATCTGGAAAATATTTGATATGGTTATATCTGGAGCATCAAATATTATTCATTTCGTAAAAGAGGGAGATATAGGAATTGCTCAGTTTATCCTAAATGATCATAAGAATCGGGCATTAAAGCAAGCAGAGAATCTCGCTCCAGAGTTTAAGGTTGAAATGGATCAGGCGATTCAGTTTATTACGGCTGCTATGGAAGAGAGAAATATAAGGGAATATAAGAAATATTGAGAATATATTAACTAAAGGGGTGAAAATAATAATCATCCCTTTAATCTATGTGAAAAACTGCTGATAACAATAAAAAGATATAGAGAAATGTGGAAGACTGTGGTATACTATATCTTGGATGAGCGTAGAAAAAAACAATATAGCAGCACAATATAAAGTACAAGTACATTTTTTTGGACACGAACTGATTTATAATAAATAAAAAAAGAAATTGGTGAGAAAACATGAGTAAAATAGAACAATTTAATATACTTGATTTATTCTGTGGAGCTGGTGGTTTTTCATTTGGCATGCATAGAAATAATCATTTTAAAACGGTAATAGCACTAGATTTTAATGAGGAAGCTGCAAATACATTTAAGCAAAATATGCCGGATACAGATGTAATAACTGGAGATATTACAGACGAAAATATTAAGAAGATGATTGTTGAAAAGTCAAAAAAACTTGGCGTAAATATGATTATAGGTGGACCACCATGTCAGGGATTTTCTATGAAGGGCAAGAAACTTGGATTAGAAGATGAAAGAAACTATTTATTTAGAGAGTATTTAAAAATAGTGGAAGAAATTAATCCAGAAGTGTTTGTTATAGAAAATGTGAAGAGTTTGCTATCAACTGCTGGTGGGTTCTTTAGGGAACAAATATTGGAATATATAAATAAATTAGGGTATACAGTAAACTATGGGATTCTAAATGCAAAAAATTTTGGTGTGCCGCAGTCAAGAGAAAGAGCAATATTTATTTGTTCAAAAAGCAGAAGTATTACTCTTCCAAAGGGAACTGATACAGTAGTAACGGTTCGAGAGGCAATTTCAGATTTAGCTTACTTGAATTCAGCAGAGGGTATATTTGAGAGCAAATATGAAAAGGCATCAGAGTCTGATTATCAGAGAATGATGAGAAATAGCAGTGGAAAATTATATAATCATCAGGCAACAGCACATTCTAAAATAGCATTGGAAAAGTTGGCTATGATACCGGCTGAGAAGGGTAAAGAATATTTACCTGATGATATGAAGGGAAAACAGAAGTTTAATACAACATGGGGACGCCTCGTGTGGAATGGGGTTTCTCCAACTATAGACACAAGATTTGATGCACCATCAAATGGAACAAATTCTCATCCAGAACTAAATAGAGCAATTACTCCAAGAGAAGCTGCTAGAATACAGAGTTTTTCGGATGATTTTATATTTTATGGTGGAAAAAGATCTATTGGTAGGCAAATTGGTAATGCAGTTCCACCATTATTAGCTAAAGGGATAGCGGATAAAATTTGGGAGATGTATGAAGATGGAAAAGATGACATTTGAAGAAAAAAGTTTTATATATGAAAAATCACTTGATGACGATTTTAAAAAGAACAATGGTATTTTTTACACGGATAGTGAATTAGCTTCGGCAATGGTGGATTTTTTAGATATACCACAGGATGCAACTATTATTGATCCATGCTGCGGGACAGGTAGCTTTATTGATGCACTTCAAAATAAAGGTTATGCGGAAGTTTATGGTTGTGATTTTGATGAAAAAACTGTTAGAAAATGTAGAGTATTAACCAAATCAAATAAAATTAGAAAGGTGGATACATTGGGCTTAGAAGGAAAAGATACCTTGAAGAAGATAAAGCATGATAAGTTTGATTATGTTGTAGGAAATCCACCGTATGCTCCACTTAGTAAGGATGTAAGTATAAACGCATCTTCTCAGTTTGTTAAAATGGTTCGAGATTCTGGTAGTAATTTATTTATCGCTGCAATTTATAGATCATTTGAATTAGTAAAAGAAAATGGGATAATTTCTTTTATTATCCCTAAGAATCTTTTGCATATTTCCTCATATAGTGAGTTGCGTAAAAAATTACTAAAAGAAAAAACTATACTGTCGATTATTGAACTTGGTATTCATTTTAAGACCGTAAGAGGAGAACAGGTGATTCTCACTATGAAGAATCATTATGAACCTAATAGAACAATAAGGTTTGGCACATATAAGGATGGAGAGATTACATTTATGTCTGAAGTGCCACAGAGTTATTATGAAGATAAGATTATTGTATTTACGGATAATGAAGAAGTACCAATATACAATAAATTGAAAAAATCATACGGAAACCTAGAAGATGTATGTTCTGAAAATATTAGAAGGGGACGTAATAAAGCTAAGGATGCTGTTACTGGAAAACAAATTAGAAAATTTGGTTTTAAAGATAGAGAAGTACCTGAAAATGGAAATCAGATTTTTATACAGAATATTTTTAGTGCTGAGGCAGGAATAACTGCAAGCTTTGGTGGAGACTTAAATCCAGCAGAGACGGTAACAATTGTGAAAATGCAGAGTGAAGAATTATGCAAATATGTTTTGGGGTTACTGCATTCAAGAGTGTGTAATTATTTTTTGATTAGATTTGAGTTTAATAATTCTAGATTAACAATACATACGGATGCTAAGTATTTAAATAATATTCCTATCGTAGTAGATAATATTGCAATGGATGAGGTAGTAGATATTGTTAATAAAATGGAAGCTGTTGAGTATATGAGTGCAGAATGGTTCGAGTTAAATGAGACATTAAACGCAATCGTATATGATATTTATAATATTGAAGATGCAGATAGAGCATATATAGAAGCTGAAATGCGTAAGATTAGTGCTAGAAAGTGGTACGGAGAAATGGATACTACAGCATAAAAAGGAGATATATGAGTAAGCAGAAAATTATTTGGACAACAGATAAAGAAAAGTTTGCAGCGATTGGGTTTCTAGCTAGACCAGGGGTGGTGGATAGAATATCAGCTCAAGTACAGACAAAGTATGTAAATCGTTTTAAAACACGTTTTTCCGGGAAATATACGCCAGAATACCCTTATGATGTTGGCTGTAATAAAAGAGGTTATCAGTATAGAATTGATATAAATCATACAGAGGGCTGTCCAGATGAATTGCTTGGATATATTATGGGTAAATATGCACTAAGATTGGAAAATAATGATTTTATTCGCGATCTAGTAGATAATTACGGTTTCATGTTTACAAATGGGGAACAGAACTCTGCCAATATTTATAATATTATGAGTGCAATAGGCGGTGACGAGTTTGAATGGTTTAAGGATACATACTATGTTAATGCAAGATTTATAGGTTCCTTAAGAGAGAAAACAAAAGCTTTTGATTTAAAAGTTAATGTGGTAGATGAGCCTAGTGTGGCAAAAAAGGTAAGAAAGACATCAACTAAAAAAGGAACAGGTATTGTACACAGTACATTTAGTGATGAAGAATTGATGAATCTGGGATGGATAGGTGAACAATGCATTTATAAGGCACTTATAGAAAAGAATGAAGAAATATTACAGAAATTGAGATTGAATAGTTTTAGTGATTATAAGGTTATATGGCATAACGAAGGTTTTCAAAATGAAAAGGATTGGGAAGATAGATCAATAGGAAAAGGTTGTGATTTAGAAGTTTCAGTCGATAATAGAAAAATATATATTGAAGTAAAATCCAGCAAGCGAAAGTCAGAGTTTTTCACTATGACAACGAATGAATTGATAAAGATGAAGAATGCTGGAAAGGAATATTATTTGGTAAAGGTAAATAATCTAGAGAAAATATTGAAAGATGAACCAATAGATGTTCAGATTTTTGAAAGTCCTTACGAAAAGTTTTTTAAACCTGAAAGAATAAAAACAGCTACATTTAGATTAGGGGGCAATTTGGATGAATAATGAAATGGCATATTTGCTTGGTATGGTAACCGGCAATGGAGAAATACAAAGAGGTACAACAGAAACGACTATTGTTATTGAAATACCTCATAAGAAGTTGGAAACAGAATTTCAAAAGGATGTTGGAATATATGTTAAGGCAAGTATTACAGATATTAGACAAGTTTTGGAACCATTGCTTGGTACATCATTGAATTTTAATCAGAATGCAAATGTGTCATTTTTATCATTTACAAAGAATAATGAAGATTATCTAATGAGAGAAATTCTTAGGTATATTGGGAAGGCAACTTCACATGAAAATATGAGGATTTCTAAAGAGGTATTTGATTTCAAAGAGGATGAAAGAAAACAGTTTATAAAAGGATTTGCTGATGTAACAGGATATATTAGGCGATCTAATTATTTCTTTAATAAGGAAATGCACAGAGTATACTTTGAAATCCCTCAGAATTGGGAGTTGGTTGCAGATTTTTGTAATTTGCTTTATAGCGTTGATATTCCTGTTCAGAATATTGATTGGGGACATCCTAATATGAGAGATGGTAATCTTAAGAAATATAATGAAGGAAAGCCTGATTTTTGGAAGAAGGAACATCAAGTAAAGGTTTGGGCAAATGAGTATGAACCGATAGGATTTGCCGTTCTTCATAAAACAGAGGCACTTGAAGATTTTGCAAAAGAGCAGGTTACATATATTGAAGTTGATAAGAAAAAGAAAGTGTCTGATGTAACACATAGATATTATTGGGAGTTAACTGGTAAAAAGAAAATAAAGCCAGAGCACCCAAGTGAAAGTGATGAGTTTATACCAGAAGAAATTAGAGGAAAACATTATAATTCATGGCAGGAGATTGCAAAAGATTTAGGATATAAAGAGGATAGTGAATGTTGGAAGAAGAATTATATGAGCCTATGAGACAATGGCTTGAGGCTTATATGAAGGATAATTATAAAGGTTTCGAGATTATTACAACGGATTGCCATAGTGAACGATTAGATAGGGCATTATCTAAATATGATATCATTAAGGAACAAGCAAATGGAGTTGATATTCAGATAGATGTACTGGGTATTGCACGTAAAAAAGACAAGGTAAAGTTGGTTTTTATAGAAGCTAAAAAGACAAAACTTACTCTTCGTGATTTAGGACAGCTTTGGGCATATTGCAAATTAGTTGATCCTGATGAAGCATTTTTATTAACTTCTGCGGATTTAGGCAGTTTAAAAAAGTTGATTGGTGGATTTAAGAGAGAAGATTTGCTTGATTTTGGCGATGGAAAGCATATGAAGAAAATGATTGTCGGTAAATGGGACGTAAAAAGGAATGCTCCAGATTTGAGTTCATTTTTGCCGAAAATGTAAAAGAAAAGAGTAGACATATGATAGAAAAAATTGAAATACAATATTTTAGGTCAATTTATAGAGCATCCATAACTGATGTAAAAAGATTAAATGTTTTTGCTGGTAAAAATGATGTAGGTAAATCAAACGTGTTGAGAGCGTTGAATTTATTTTTTAATAATTGTGTTATTGAAGATGGTGATTTTGAATTTTATCAAAATTACAATTTAAAACGTCTTGAAGAAGTTAGAAAAGAGTCAGTAAAAGGAAAACAATTTATCCAAATTAAGGTTACATTTCGTAGAGGAAAACAATATGAGAAATCATTGCCAGAAACATTTACCGTTGCAAAAAAATGGAACAGAGATGATTTGCAGCCACAAATTTCAGATAATATAGACTATATGCTTAAACGTATTGGAAGGCAAGCAAATGCTAGAAGCAGGGCATCACTTACAAGATTTCTTAATAATATTAAATATGTTTATGTACCGGCTATAAAAGACAATAAAATATTTGAAATGATGTTAAATCGTCTTCAATATACAGTATATTCTAAAAAATTGTCTCAGAGTGAACAGTTAAATAAAAGTCTAACAGAATTATATAATAATGTAGTAAGTACAACTGAGGAATTAAGTACAGAATTTAAAAATGCAACACAAGTAGAATCAATGATTTCTACGCCTAAGGAAATTGATGAATTATATAAAACATTGGAAATTACAACAAAACTTTCAAATGGAGAAGTTGCAATTGTTGATAGAGGTGATGGAATTCGTGTGAGATATATTCCAAGTATCTTGAATTATATTGCTAATAATTCGTCTGAACAGTATGTTTGGGGATTTGAAGAGCCAGAAAATTCTCTTGAATTTAATCTTGCTAGAGCAATGGCAGAAGATTTTTATAATAAATATATGAAGAAAAGCATTATATTTCTAACATCGCATTCTCCTGCATTTATTGACTTGGCATATAAAGATGATTGTGAAGGATTTCGCTGCTTTAAAGAAACTGAAGTGTCAAAAATTGTTAAATTTAATGATGCAAGTAGATATCCATCACTTGAAGAGGAATTGGGATATGCGTCTATTCAAAAGAAACAGTACGAAGAATATGTTAGATTATGTGATGAAAATCAAAAAATGAAAGAGATGATAGATAATCTACAAGTTGAATTAATGACCAGCCAAAAACCGGTATTGTTTACTGAAGGAAAAACAGATGCACAGATTTTAAAAGTTGCATGGGAGAAATTATACGATTATGATTGTCCATTTGAAATTAAAAGCTGTAATTTAATGAGTGATGAAGAAAATGTAGATGTGTTAGCTGGAACGGGTATATTAAATAAAATACTTTGTAGTGTTAGATATGATTCTATAAGAACTATTATTGGTCTATTTGATAATGATAAGGCGGGAAAAAATGCATTTAATCTTGATTCAAACTATAAACTTGATAATAATGGAGTTTGGAAGAAGCATAAAAATAAAAAAGGCTATGCTTTTGTTATTCCCGCAGATTCAGATTTAGAAAAGATTGCTAAAGTCGAAAATCTTAGTATAGAATTTTTGTTTGATTATGAGACATTAAAGACAGAAGTAAACGGAAAGAAACTAGAGTTTGACACTGATACAAAGGCCAATTTAGTGTTTAATAATCATGTGATAGAAAACCACGAGTTGGGTGATGAATATTGGTATTTAAGAAAAATAAAAGACAATAGTAAGACTGATTTTGCGTTTAATATAGTTCCAACTTTGGAAAAGTCTAAATTTTCGAAGTTTACTTTGATTTTTTCAATAATAGAATCAATATTGGAAGATATGAAATGATAAATAAAAAGATAACAATAAAATCCTATTTTGGAAAGAAAACAGCGATAAAAATGCAATGAAAAATCAGAATAGAAGTAAAATAGGTGGTGAGAATTATAAAAATAGATATAGGTAGTATATTAAAAGACTCTTTTATGCAAATGATTCCTCAATTAATAGTGATGTTTCAACCATATATTACATTGACAGTGTTATCCATTCTTAATGTAATTGGATTAATGCTGTTAAATAAATTAATTTTTGAGTACTCTATTTTATCGGGATATTCACATAGTGCTGCTAAAAAAAGAGTAAGAATAACCGATAAAATCTTTGATTTCATATCTGCCGCTAATAATATAATAAATTTATATAAAAAATAGCTGAAGTTAAACTAATTATGTAAAAGATTTGTCGAATTATGTAAAATGAAAAATCTTGAAAAAATAGTATTTCGATAGATAATATTAATATAAAGATTTTTAGGGAGATAAATCTATGAAGAAAACAAAACTTGATAAGAAAGTATTGATTGTTATAGGTATTGCAATCACGATAATACTAATACCATTATTAATAAATATTGGATTGATATTTACTGATTTTATAAATAAGAAAACAGGTTTTACATTAACAGCAAATGGATTAGATAATCAAAACTGGTTCGATTTTTGGAAACAGTATTTGACAGTGATTATTACTTTTATTGGCGTTTGCTTGGTATATATTTCAGCTAAAAAAGATAGAGATAAAGAAATTCGTGAAAATAATGCACAGCAGTATTTAGAAGACGTTAGAAAAGAAGAAAATGCATTAGTTGAAATAATACAGCAATTTAATCCTAGTGCTATTTATGATTCGTTTTTGCAACATGGTATGATGTCAGATTATGAAGGAAGAAAAGTTTTAACTGATATTAGAGCAAATATAGATCATGCACATGTAAAGTTTGAGATTTTAACTGATTTGTGTGATGATTTTGAAAGGTGCAAGAAATGCTCTTATAATCAATGTACTGATAGTAAATTGATGGAAGATTTGAGAAATAAGTATTATGTAATGGAGAAACAATATTGGAAAATGCTTGATATAGCAGAAAAATGTTTGATTTCATTTGAGAATGAGAACGCACGTATTGTTGAATTAGCTAGGCAAGAAGAGTTATATAAGAATATTAATGAATTGATAAATTTGTACAAGAGCAAAGGTATTGAAGATATAAGTGAATTAGTTGAAGAGCTAAAGAGTATTAAGGAAAGAATAATAGAACTTGAAAAATCCAAGTTACAGGATGAAGAAATTGCTAGTCAAAACAAATCAATAGTTAATGAGATAGATATTTTTAATGAAAAAATACGTCCTGAATTTATTAGATATACGAAGATATATATTGATATGAAAAAAGAACATACTAGGGAATTACGCATATATGGAGAAATAAAACATAAAAAGCTACAAGAACAAGATTAGGGAAATAACTCTAATAAAAAAATAATAATATAGCACTTTGAAAATATGCCTTCATTTACTCTTGCTTTCCTGCTACTAAAATGATACTATTTATTCAGAAAAAAGAAAAAGAATGCATGGAATATGTATAAAAACAAGGGTAAAATAGTATAATCCGTAACATATTAGTTTTTGAATATGTAAAAATCAGACCGTGAGGGTGGACGTACAGTAGGTTCAGGTGCTGTTGCTACAATCATTGAGTAATCATAGCTTGATATAATTAATTGCCCGGAAGGCTTTGCCTTCCGGGTTTTTTTATATTTAATAATATATATT
>CADBMH010000073.1 GCA_902795705.1 uncultured Lachnospiraceae bacterium
CCACAACTGTAGAGGAATAATCCGTTACTAACATATCAGACACCAGATACAGATCCAAAGCCCCAGGATATCCCGTAACATTGATGCAATAGTCTGTTTCCGGTATCTTGTTTGAAGAAAACTTCGGATGCATCCGGAGAAGAATCACCCACTCATCTCCCAGCGCTTCATGCAGCCGCTTTAAGGAAAGCATAGGTAATATCCTTTTATTTTCCTCCTCTGTGTTTCGGAATGTCGGTGTGATCAAAAGCAGATGCTTGTCCCGCAGGTACGGGTATTTTCTGTAAAACCGCTCTACTCCCTCCGCCTTTCTTTTTTCGTCAAAATATACATCCGTAATCGGAATTCCCGTCACAAAGATCCTCTCTTCCGGGATTCCGAATGCCTCCGAATAAAAGGGAACCACCTGCTTCGATGTCACAAATAAATGTGTAATCCTCCGGTTGGCACGTACTACCTGTCTTTTCACCTTTTCATTCTGTTCAACAGACAAGCCGAACTTTTTAAAAGCTCCTGCTCCGTGCCACAGCTGAATCAACTGTGCCCTTCTGTCCGGAAAGCAAAAACCGAGCGGCAAAAAATTATCATTAAGATAAACCTGCCCCGCTGTTGCCATATGATACGGCAGACTGAAATAAAAACACAAACCTCCGATCAGCTTTTGTATCCCAATGCCTCCAAGCATTTTTTTCTTTTCAAAGTAATAAACCCTCTTTTCCTTTTGCCTGGCTTCCATCTCTTTTTTCACTTCCAAAAGATTCCCGCTAAGTCCCTCAAACTGTCCATTATATAATACTACCTTCCTTTGCTGCAGAGGAAAAAGTCTCCCGACAGCAAAGAAAAAGGCAAACAACAGATAGCCGATTGTTTTCATAATTCCCCCATTCCAATGTCCAAGATTTGTTACTGTCTACATCTAACCAAGCTGCTTTCAAAGCCTCACTGTCTGCATGGCTTTATTTTGTAAATAGTAACTATTTTACACACACTTCTTTTAGTGTAGCACATTTTGTCCGTAATGTCACGAAATCCTTTGATTTACATAGAATACTACCAAGAACCGTGTTATTGTTCACGGCAAGCTTCACTAAAATACGAAGACAATGGTATACTTCCTGACACGAACTAACTTACTATGGAGGGAAAAACGTGAATCGAGCTTCTAAAATTGTTCATTTAGATGTTGCCAGAAAGCGTGGATTAACCGGAAAAGGAGTAGGAATTGCAATTTTTGACACAGGAATCGGCTATCACCCCGATCTTTTCGAGAGCAAAAACCCCGGACTCGTCGCTTTTCATGATACCACCTCAGAACGAAAAAGCTACTATGATGACAACGGACACGGAACACATGTCGCCGGCATCATCGCCGGAAGCGGGAAAAGCACCGGAGGAATGCTTCAGGGAATCGCCCCGGGCTGTCACTATGTCGTTATCAAGATTTTAAATAAAAACGGAGAGGGCAATATTGAGCATGTTCTTCTGGGAATCCGTTGGTTATTAGAGCATTGGCAGGAATATAATATCCGCATTGTAAACATCTCTGTCGGAAGCGCAAAAGGAAAAGAATTCGGAGAAGACTCCCCGCTTGTCAAGGGGGTTGAAAAGTTATGGAATGCAGGCCTGACCGTCCTGACCGCTGCCGGAAACCACGGTCCCTCCCCCTTCTCGATCGGAGCTCCCGGAAACAGCCGAAAGATTATCACGGTAGGTTCCTCCGACCTGATCGATGGTCCTTCCGAAGCAGACTATTCCGGAAGAGGTCCCACAAAAAGCTGTATCAAAAAACCGGATATCATTGCTCCCGGTTCTAATATTATGAGCTGTTATCCCATGATTCCCGCCAGATTGTCCGGACATTACTATCCTTTACCAGCCAAAAGAGCCTTTCCAAAGCTATATAATGGTGCCCCTTATTTTGCACGCAGCGGTACTTCTATGGCAACCCCTATTGTCAGCGGATGTATTGCACTTTTACTGGAGCAGGAGCCGGGATTAACAAATAAGGAAATCAAGCTTCGGTTAAAAGATACAGCAAAAAGCCTTGGGTACAGTCATTCCAGACAGGGCTGGGGACTAATCCGTCTGGACCGGTTACTATAGCAAGTATTGGCAATAAAAATCGAGTAGAGAAAATGAAATAAGCGGAAAAAGAACGATTCTTTTTCCGCTTTCCGGTTTATTATATCCTTTTATGCTTCTTCTTCAATTTCCACCAAAATTTCATCCAGTTTTTCAATAAATTCACCAAATTCATTTTTCGAAAGCTGTGCATTCGCTCCAAGAGCTTCTCCTTTTCTTCTCATCTCGTCATTGATCAGCGAAGAGAAGATAATGACCGGAATATCCTTTAGAACCGGATCATTTCGAACCATTCTGAGCAACCGGTGTCCATCCATCTGCGGCATCTCGATATCTGTAATGATACAAGATACATTCTGCTCAAGCGTTCCTTCTTTCTTATATTTCATCAGGAGTTCCCAAAGCTCTAAGCCATTATTCGTCGGTATCAGATTGACATATCCTGCCTGTGTCAGACCATCGTAAATCATCGTACTGAGAAGCTGGGAATCCTCCGCATAAAGAATCGGAGCATAATTTTTCTTTCTGTCCTTCAGATGATTGATCTGACTGATATCAATACCAACCTCCGGAGTAATATCTGCAACAATCTTCTCAAAATCCAGAAGAATAACCAGTTTCCCGTCAAAATCCACAATTCCCGTAGCCACACTGGAGCTTGCACTGTTGACCATGCTGTCCGGTTTAATGATCGCAGACCAGTTGACACGATGAATCCCCATCACACCGTGCACATGAAATCCTGTATTCAATCCGTTAAAGTTCGTCAACAGAAACATATCTTTCTTAGGATCCGTTTCACATTCCGGCATACCAAGACATCTGGACAGATTAATAATTGAAATCGTCTCACCACGTGTACTGAAAGCTCCCTCTACGTTCGGATGTCCGTTCGGGATTGGTGTCAGTTCATGATACGTAAGAATCTCCCTGATTTTTGCAACATTAATCCCATAGTAATTTCCGGAAACAACAAATTCCAAAATCTCTAATTCATTTGTTCCGCTTTCTAGTAAAATATTTGTGTCCATACTCTCCTCCGTTCTGCTCATACTCTCAAACCCCATCATGATTGCTTTTGCATTTATCAAGTGCAACAGCAGGCAACCTCTGCCGTCCTAATATTCTACCCTCTATTCTACTATAAGCATACAACTTTTGCAAGACAAAAAAGAAAAAAGGAACCGCTTCACATACAAGGTTCCTTTTCATTATTTATATCCATTTGCTGTTTTTAAAAAGGATTTCACTCCACCCGTCCGGCTCCCCCTGAAAACCCATAGCTTTGTAACTACATAATTGACAACAGATAAAGCAACACAGACAATCATCTTCGCCTGCATCCCCTCTACGCCGAAGAATGCCTCCCGAAATCCCATTTCATATAGCTGTGGCTGAAGCACCACTTCCAATACTCCGGTCACTCCTCTCGATGTCAAAAAGGACATCCCTTCTTTGACCAAGGTTCCTTTTCTAAAATCCCTGCTTCCAAATACATACACCTTATTGGTCAAAAATGTAAAAATCATCGTAACCGACCAGGATAAAAGATTTGCTGCCACCATCGGCAAAACCGGAATAAGCACCGAATAAGTCATCCAGTTAAACAACATTGCCGTGATCCCAAGCAGGGCATACAGGAAAAACTCTTTATACTTCAAAATAAAATCATAGTTCCAATGCATAATATACTCCTTCCACTCTTTGTACCTATGCAATTATACCGATTCTATTTCAAAATACAAGCTAAAGATTTTTTCTTTTTATCAATTTTTTTGTATATAATTCACAAAATTACCGGTTTGCGTTTTTGCAAATCCCTACTTTCGGCTAAGAAGAACGCTGCATCAGTTTCTCCATCCCCTGATGACGAATATTATCAATAGAGCAAAAAATATGTTCATTAGCAAGGCGCTCCGCCCGCTCCTGATCCTTCCCCACCACAGCCTCTAAAATTGCTTTATGCTCCTCGCTCGCCTTCGCTGCCCGTTCCTTCGAGGACAGTGTATTCCTCCTTACACGTTCCACATAATGGTGATAATCTGATAAAATATGCTCCAATATCCTGCTGCCACATGCTTTATATAAGGATAAATGAAACCGGTTATCCAGTTCATAGATCTGATCCCAATGCTCTTTTTTTATATGAAATTCACTCAGATAAACAATTTCCTCAAGCTCCTCTGCCTGCGCTTTCGTAATATGTTCGCATGCCCATTTTGCACATAATCCTTCCAGATAAGAGCGAATCACATAGATATCAAAAATATCCTTTGCCGTAATCCCATTGACATAAGCACCCTTATTCGGAACAATTGTCACAAGCCCCTCCAGCTCTAACTGTCTCAACGCTTCCCGCACCGGTGTTCTTGATACACCGAGTGCCTTACTGATCGCCGCTTCCTTTAATTCATCCTTTTCCTGATAGTTCCCCGAAAGAATATCCTCTCTGATTTTATTGAAAACCTTGCCACGGAGAGAATATTTGTCCATTTCCTCCGTTCCCTCTGCATATGTGTCCATTTATTCCTGCTCCCTTCCTATCAACTTAGGAATCTTCCGTTTATAGTCCTGCTGACTGCAATTTTATTTTAATCATTCCCCAACTTTATGTCAAACCGACTTTCAAAAGAGAATAAGAGAAGAGCACGCTTCCATGCCCTTCTCCTTGACTTGGCAACTTTTTGTATTTCAGTTCTTATAACTTCCTTATTATACGCATCCCTGTGCTTTCATTGCCTCAGCAACTTTTAAGAAACCTGCAATATTGGCACCTGCCATATAGTTTCCTTCCAGACCATACTCTTTGGAAGCCTCATCGCAGGATTTGAAGATCTTAACCATAATGTCATGAAGCTTTCCGTCTACTTCCTCAAAAGTCCAGGAAAGTCTCTCGGAGTTCTGACTCATCTCAAGAGCTGATGTAGCTACACCACCTGCATTTGCCGCCTTTGCCGGACCATAAAGAATCTTATTGGCAAAATATACATCAATTGCTTCCGGAGTAGAAGGCATATTTGCCCCCTCTGATACCGCATAACAACCATTTGCCGCCAATGCCTTTGCGCTTTCTTCATTAATCTCGTTCTGTGTTGCACAAGGAAGAGCAATATCACACTTGATTGTCCAGATACCGCTGCAGCCCTCTGTATATGTAGCATTACTATGAGAAGTTCTATCTACATATTCTTTGATACGGCCACGCTCGACCTCTTTGATTTGCTGTACAACCGGAAGATCAATTCCATCCGGATCATAAATATATCCATTTGAATCAGATAAAGCAACGACCTTCGCACCAAGCTCTGTTGCTTTCTTTGTCGCATAGATAGCCACATTACCGGAACCGGAGATCACAACGGTCTGATCCTTAAAACTCTTTCCGTTTGCCTTTAACATCTCCTCTGTAAAATAGCAAAGCCCGAAACCGGTAGCTTCTGTACGAGCCAGAGAACCACCATAGGTAAGACCCTTACCTGTCAGGACACCGCTCCACTCATTACGAAGTCTTTTATACTGACCAAACATATAACCAATCTCGCGGGCACCTGTTCCGATATCACCTGCCGGAACATCACAATCCGGTCCGATATGTCTGAAAAGCTCTGTCATAAAGCTCTGGCAGAAGCGCATAACCTCTCCGTCACTCTTGCCCTTCGGATCAAAGTCAGAACCACCCTTGCCGCCACCAATCGGAAGTGTTGTCAGGCTGTTCTTAAAAATCTGCTCGAATCCGAGGAATTTAATAATACCGCTGTAAACAGAAGGATGAAGACGAAGACCACCCTTATAAGGTCCGATTGCAGAGTTGAACTGGATACGGAATCCTCTGTTTACCTGTGTCTTGCCGTTATCATCCACCCAAGGTACACGGAAAATGATCTGTCTCTCCGGCTCAACGATACGTTCAAATACACCTGCTTCTACTAAATCAGGTCTTTTTTCTACGACCGGCTCTAAGGAAACAAAAACCTCCGTTACTGCCTGAATAAATTCCGGCTCACCGGCATTTCTTTTCTTTACGGTTTCTAATAAGTCGATAAGATATTGATTTTTTAACGCCATTGCTAAAAAACCTCCTTTTATAGATTTTTCCGGCACCAGGTACCGATATATTTACATGATACACATTGTATAACGGAATACATGTATAACACCTTTATAGTATTACACGATTTCACAAATATTTCAATGCCTAATTCAAAAAAATTTGACGAAAAAGTGATTTTTTTAACAAAAAACTTTATAAAATTTACAAAAATCCATCAAGACTTAATATTATAATGTACTTTTACAATATTTGGAAAATCGACATTTTGTTAATACATTGTTCACAGAATTGATATAAAACAGTCACAAAAACAAAGTATACTCTTAATTAGAAAGTGAAAACTTTCTACTCCCACCCTATTATACGCTGGATAATGAAATTATCCGACAAAAAGAGCCTTCCAGGCTCTTTTTGTTTTGTCTTTCTATTGTTTGCGGGTAGTCGGGCAGTCAGAGATAAAAAAATAACAATAACTAATTTCTGACCAGATAACCTTCTGTAAATAAACGCTCTACGATTTCCTCCGTTATCGTTCCAATAAACCGCACCATACTTTCATAGCTTAAAAACTGTGGTTCATCACAAGGATGTTCTTCATAAAAGAAATGCTTCAAAATCCATTTTCTGCTGTCGGTCAGCTCTTCTTTCGTGATCATTCCCTTGATCTCATACGCAAGCACCCGTTCCAAAGAATCCCTTGCACACTGAAGTTCTTCAAACTCTCTGATCAGCTTAAAATCCACAAGATCCGTTTCCTTATTAAAATGTTCATAGGTTTCTCTGTCATAGATCGTAAGGCCTATTCTCTTGATTTCCTCAAAAAATTTCGGTCTTTCTTCTAATATAAAGCGTTCATCTGTCATCATATGAGTGACATACCCAAGATAGAGACCGGGACACTTCTTCTCATCCTCTCCATGCATCGGCAAAAAAGCTTTCAGGCGTTTTTCAAACTTTTCTATATTACCGGGAGCCTCAAAGCTTCCATCCGGAATATCATCCCGAAAATGCGTATGCAGCTTCATCGAACGCTCATAATTCTTTCTTGCCATGATCCCGTCCGGACAGATGTTTCCCGCTATAAAAAAATCCCTTTGAAAAGAAAGCGCATCATCAAACGGATAACTCCATGCAATCTGTGATAATTCACGGTATAGTCTTTCTGCAACCAGAAGATGTACTACTGTCCCCGCCATATGTCTCCTTCCCCTTTCTGCAGCTTTTCCCTTCCGTTCTGCCTTTTCCCTGCTTCCACTCATACAAATTACGCCCGGCATGCATTGCATCCGAATTTGCTGCCGGAGCAGCTTTCTTATTATTTGATAACTTATGTATATCATAAACCAAATCTTTTCGCAAGAAAAAGCTTGACCTTTTAAAGAAAATATTATAGAATAATATGCAGTGCTGAAATAGCTCAGTTGGTAGAGCACTTCACTCGTAATGAAGGGGTCGTCGGTTCGAGTCCGATTTTCAGCTGTTGGCG
>CADBMH010000074.1 GCA_902795705.1 uncultured Lachnospiraceae bacterium
AAGTAATCAATGTTCGATACGGTTTCGCTTTCCTTCGGAGTCGCTGTCATACCGATCTGTGTTGCCGTGCTGAAGTATTCAAGGACTTTACGCCAGTTGCTATCTTCCTTGGCACTTCCTCGGTGGCACTCGTCCACTATAATAAGGTCAAAATATCCCGCCGGAATCTGCCGGAAGTGTTCTTCATCGTTCTGTCCCACCATCTGATGATAAAGTGCAAAGTTCACTTCATGGGATGATATCTTATTCAGACAGTCTTTATCAGAGAAATCAACTTTATAAATGGTCTTCTCCAATGGTGCAAAGTCCTGAAGGATGCTCTGATCCACAAGGATATTCCTGTCTGCAAGATAAAGAATTCTCTTCTTTATATCCGAACGGAGCAGCCTATAAACAATCTGAAATGCAGTATATGTCTTTCCAGTACCGGTTGCCATGACAAGAAGAAGTCTCTGCTGACCTCTTGCTATTGCCTCAACGGTACGGTTTACGGCATTCCTCTGATAATATCTTGGAGGATATGTATTCTGTGACGAATAATAAGGCTGATCCACAACCTTCTTTTCTGCATCTGAATATCCGGATCCATCATTCACTTCCGCATAAAATCTTTCAAACAGTTCTTCCTGAGTCGGAAACTGATCCAATGGAATCTGTCGTTCTTTTCCGGTCATGAAGTCATGCTCATAAAATGCATCTCCGTTTGATGAATACGCAAATGGAATATCCATCATCTGAGCATATGTAATTGCCTGCTGAAGACCATATGATACAGAATGATTATTGTCCTTTGCTTCCACAACGGCGATTAGCTTGCCACTATTTAAGTATAATAGATAATCTGCAAACTTTGGCTTACTACGGGCTACCATATTACCTTTGATATTTATTCTGCCATCTGTGATCTTGGTCTCCATCGTAATATGGCTAGACCATCCTGGCTGTATTGCCGGTGTGATGTAATTTAGTTTAATATCCTCTTCGGACATCTGTTTCTTATTCAAAATCATAACGCAGAGACCTCCTCACCAAATTCTGATAATGGGCATCTATAACATTAAGCATGAATTTTTATTGCACACAATCATAGTAACCTTGAATTATAAAATAACTCTCTTATTTATTCATCATCTCTGTTAGTATGCTTTGCTCTCCATTCAGCATTTCTGTTTGGTATTATATATTCACTCTGATAGAACCAAAAATCATTTTTAAATTTAATATACATTAACGAAGAAGTTGTATTCACAAGGTCAAAATCAATTGCATTATTTGAGTGTTCTTCTTCAGTTTCAGTATCATCATAGAATATCGCTGCTAATTCCATATCATGTTTAACAATACTAACAGCGTCATAAACGGGATACATATCCAACCAATAGTTCAACTCGTCTTCAGCATTGGCTTTTAGAAGTTCATATTTTGGAGATGATTTATCAATACCATCCACAGCAAACTTTACATCATCTATATGTTTTGTATATCTCAAAGTAAAATCTGCAAACTCAATAGGTAATGTTACTATTGATCTACCTTTAGAATCATCAAATTTCTCACCATTTTCATCTTCGACCTTAGCTATTTCGATTTTATCAGCATACTTAGTTAAAAGTTTCATTAGAAGTCTCTTCTCATCAACTTCAGTTAATTCAAGGCCACACAATTCAACAGGATCCACTCCTAAAGCATTAGCTATCTTATTACACATATCAAGTTTAGGAACTCTTTCACCCTTTTCTATAGCAGAAAGATTAGATGGTGCTATCCCTGTCTTTAAAGCTAATTCTCTTGCACTCATTCGTTTCATAAATCTAAATTTCTTAATTGTCTCACAAATTTTGTTCTTTACGCCATTTGATTCCGTAGCCATAGTTTTCTCCATTCAAATAAATATCAAAATAATTGACAGTTACTACTTTTGATAATATAATACATTTATGATAACTTTAGTCGGATGCAGACAATTCTTTACAAACCTCTACATATCTATCTAAAAGTATAACATATAATCGTTGCAATTTATACATTATATTTTTTATCAAGGAGGAAAATATGCGCAAAACTAATGATCAAAACATCACTGAAAATACTATCACTACTGATCTTGATGGTCTTATGCAGCTTCTTGGATGTGGGAAGGACACTGCTAAATCCATCGGAGAACTCGCAGAAGCTCGCGTAATGACTAACAGTCGAAGAACCATTTATAGTATCGAAAAGATAAAAAAATACTGTTCAGACAAAACTTATTAATAACATGAGAATCAATATTATTTTAACAACTAAAAAAAGGAGGTTTATGTATGGTGAACTATGATCAAATGCTAACAGGTTATGATGACATTCTTCTACCAGAGGACATAATGAGAATCCTCAAGTATGGCAGAAATAAAATCTATCACTATCTTGCCACTGGCCAGATAAGGTCCATCCAGATGGGTAAACGAGGATATCGTATACCAAAGATTTATCTTATCGAATTTTTACAACAGAATGACAGTCCAATGAAAGACAGGTGATTTCATGGCCAGAAAGAAAAAAGATGGAATGCGCGCAAAAGGGATCTTTTCACGTAACGGGAGGTTATATTGCATCATTTCATATATCACTATCAAGGACGGCGAGCGTACATATGCAACCAAATGGGAAAAAACAGAATTAACAGACACTCCAGAAAACATCAGAAAAGCCAGCAAAATGCGTGAAATACTTCAAACACGTATTTGTGGTATTCATACTATAGATAAGGATGCAAGCATTTCTCAGTTTGTTGATATTTTTCTTGAAAGAAAACGTCATGAAATTGCTGCATCGACTTTCCGTCCTTATAATGATAAATGTAATCGTATAAAGAAATACTTTG
>CADBMH010000075.1 GCA_902795705.1 uncultured Lachnospiraceae bacterium
CGACAACGGATGTAATTGGATTATTATCCTTTTATTACTCTGCAGCTGTGGCGGAAATGGCGGTTTTGGTTTTGGAAATTCCTGCGATAACGGAAATTCCATCATCTGGATCATACTTATTCTGTGCTGCTGCTGTGGCGGAAACAACAGCTTCTTCTAATTTTCGCCATAGACAGACGCATAAAATACAAAACCGCACCTGATAAGGTGCGGAAAAAGCGAGGAGCCTCAAACAGCGAGGCTCCTTTTACTTATATCTCACATTCTAATTAAGAGTTCAATCCGGCTTCTTCCCGCAATTCATACAATTTTCATCTATTTCATAAACCGTATCCTCTTCTATGATCAAATTACTGTTCCTCTGATACCCCTTCCCAACAGGTTGCCTCCATGGCAAATCATCGTTATACATTCTTGCCGATGTTCCTGTTTTCGAGCCGGACAACGTCTGCGCCGAAACAGAATCGTTCCCTGCTCCCATATCTTTCCCATAATAATAATATCTCATTCCTGTCTCCCTCCGTGTAGTAAACCCCCGGAAAAATCTTTTCTCTAGGGTAATTACCACATTTTGTATGATTCATTTTACTATATGTAGGAAAATATGATGAGTTAACTATATCTATCTGCCGAAAAAGTCTATCAGCCTGTCAAGCCTTGCCGTCATGGAAGCAAACAAAAGATCAACCAGTGTGATCGCCGTCATCGCCTCCACCACCACAACCGCACGCGGTACGATGATCGGATCATGTCTTCCGTGAATGGTAATATCCGTTTCCTCTCCATCCCGGTTTACCGTATGCTGCACACGGGCAATCGACGGTGTCGGCTTCACGGCTGCTCTCAGGATAATATCAGTACCGTCGCTTAATCCTCCCAAAACGCCTCCGGCATGATTCGTTTCCTTGATGACATTTCCGTTCTCATCCATGCGGAACGCATCATTATTCTCTGCTCCGAAGCTGTCTGCAGCACAAAAACCGTCTCCGATCTCCACGCCCTTCACTGCGCCGATCGACATGACTGCCTTCGCAAGACTCGCATCCAGTTTATCAAAAACCGGCTCGCCCACACCGACAGGCATCCCTTTCACCACACATTCGATCACACCACCTACTGAATCATGCTGCTTCATCTTTTCTTCCAGCATGATCTCCGCACGCTCTGACGCTTCAAGATCCGGCATATACAAAGGACTTTTCATAATGTCCTCCGGCCGTATCTTCACTGCTTCGATCCCACCGATTTTTTTTGCATACGCCTGTACGGAAATCCCAAGCTGCTTTAACAGCTCTACCGCAACAGCGCCCGCTGCCACACGGCTGATCGTTTCGCGTCCCGAAGACCTGCCGCCGCCCCGGTAGTCCCTGAAACCGTACTTTTCATCAAATGTGTAATCCGCGTGCCCGGGACGATAGACATTCATGATCTCCGAATAATCCTTAGAACGCTGGGAAGTGTTATAAACAACCATGGAAACCGGGGTTCCCGTTGTCTTCCCCTCAAAAACACCGGATAAGATTTCTACAAGATCCTCTTCCTTTCTCGGTGTAGAATATCTTGTCTGTCCCGGCTTTCTGCGATTCAAATACGGCTGAATCACATCTTCCGTCAGCGGGAGTCCGGCAGGACAGCCGTCTATCGTAACACCAACGCCCTTTCCGTGTGATTCTCCCCATGTAGACACTACAAACTGTTTCCCAAAGACCGAACCTGCCATAATGCTTCCTTTCTATTTTCGCTTAGCTTTGATTAAAAACCACTGTAATGAACATTCCTTTCACTTCTAACGCGGTTTTTCTGTCAAACCTAATTTTTTCCGCACCTTCCGCAAGGTCTTGTTCGCATAATATGCCGCTTTTTCATCATTCTCCTTAATGATCCCGTCGATGAAATCCTTTTCCTTTTGAAGTCTTTCATACTCTGTCTGCATTGGTCCCAAAACAGAATTGACCGCCTCGGCTACCGCAAGTTTAAAATCTCCGTATCCTTTTCCGTCAAACTCTTTTTCTGCTTCCTCGATTGTCTTGTTCATGCAGGAGCTGTAAATCTCCAGCAAATTGCTGATCCCCGGCTTTTCCTCCGCGTATCGGATCTCACTGTCGGAATCCGTGACAGCTCGCTTACATTTTCTGACAACCGTGTCCGCGTCATCCATCAGATAGATACTGCCATTCACATTCTCGTCGGATTTTGACATTTTTTTCGACGGATCCTGTAAGCTCATGATCTTCGCTCCCGCTTTTCCGATATACGGCTCCGGAATCGTAAATACATCCCCATAGAGTCCGTTAAACCGTTCCGCAATATCTCTCGTAATCTCCAGATGCTGCTTCTGATCCTTTCCGATCGGCACATAATCCGCCTGATATAAAAGGATATCTGCCGCCATCAGCACCGGATACGTAAAAAGTCCGGCATTGATATTATCCGCATGCTTTGCCGCCTTATCCTTAAACTGCGTCATCCGGTTCAATTCTCCCATATAGGTAAAGCAGTTAAGGAGCCAGCTAAGCTCCGCGTGCGCTGACACATGGGACTGAAAATAGATACAATTCGCCTTCGGATCAAGCCCTGCCGCAATATATAATATCAAAAGATTTCTCGCTCTTTTTCTGAACTCTGCAGGCACCTGACGAACGGTCAGAGAGTGAAGATCCATCACGCCCCAGAAGCATTCATATTCATCCTTTAGCGTAAGCCAGTTTTTCAGTGCTCCCAGATAATTTCCCAAAGTCAGATTTCCCGTTGCCTGCATACCACTATACAGGACTTTCTTATCATCTAGCATAGTTCCTCCCAGTATATCACCATAAATTAATATAAAATCTTATGAAATAACTTACACCAAAAGCATATTTCTGTCAAATTGATTCCGTAAATATCCTTTTTCGCTTCTTACGTTAAAATCTTTTCATAAAAAAGCTCCTGCTATAACATTTTATAAAGCTCTTTGGCCTTTTCTTTGTCATAGGTTTCTTCCGTACTTAAAACTTCAGCCTTCACAACCTTGTCTCCAAAGGTAATTTCAATCACATCTCCCACCTTAATTTTTTGCGATGCCTTTGCAACTTTACCATTGACACTAATCCTGCCGGCATCACAAGCCTCATTTGCTACCGGTCTCCTTTTGATCAATCTGGAAACCTTTAAATATTTATCTAAACGCATAACAGCCTCCTTTATTCTCTGTTTTCTCATGAACAAATTACTATTTCATCATCTATCCAGTAAATTCAACCCCCTGTTTTCTCGATTGAAAAAGAGGCTATTCCGTGGAATAGCCTCTTGTCTTAACCATTGCTGTCAAATAATTATTTTGTGTTTACAGCATCCTTTAAAGCCTTACCTGCTTTAAACTTAGGAGCCTTAGAAGCTTTGATTTTCATTGACTTACCAGTCTGTGGGTTTCTTCCCTCTCTGGCAGCTCTTTGAATTACCTCAAAAGTACCAAATCCAACTAACTGAATTTTCTCGCCTTTCTTTAACTCCTCTGTAACTGTTTCGATAAAAGCCTTTAAAGCCTTCTCAGAGTCTTTTTTAGATAAGTCAGTCTTCTCTGCAATTGCTGTAACTAATTCTGTTTTGTTCATGGATAAATCCTCCTCAAAAAATATTTCCGTAACATTTACGTAAAACTTACGTAAAAAACCTACAAGTCTATTTATACCCTCATTTTTCCAATTTGTCAAGGTTTTTCGGCAATTCTTTCTTTTTTTTCGCCATTTTTTGCATAATTCTCAAAATATGACCTAAATCGACTTATATTTTTCATATTCTACCATCAAGGAATCGTAATCAGTTCCTATATTATCCCATAGTCCGTCCCGCATTTTTTCCACGATAACGACTACCGAACGATTGAGGGAAGATAATCCTAAATTCGAAGTCAGCCCCTTTAGAGTATGTGCACATTCAAAAGCACCTTTTTCATCATGCTTCTCAATAAAAACACCCAACTCACTAAATTTTTCATCCTGCAATAAAGCATCGTAACACTCCAGATAAAACTCCTCATCATCTAGAAAGCGTTCCATTGCATCATCAATTCCACACCCAATCCCCTTTAGTTCTTCTATTCTCTTATTCATGTTTTCCTCCGCAGAACCACTTGAACAGTCAACCTCGCAACAACTCCGGCATTAAATCTTAAATCTGTCCGGTAAATAAATCTGTCGGAAGCTGCCTTGCCGGATTGTCATTCACTTTATACAGCTTTGCAGCACTTTGCTGTGCTCCTGTCTGATTTGCAGTCGTTCCGGCTGTCTTTGCAATCTTGTTCGAAGAAGAACGAAGGGCATTTTCATCCGAAATGGTCTTCTCAGGCTGTACAGAAGTGCTTTCCGCAGATTGTGAAGTTTTCTGCGCCTCTCTCTCCTCTGCATCTGCACGCAGCTGATCCATTTCATCACGCTTCTTCTCCATTGCCTCAAGCTGCTTTACAACAAAATTATCCTGATCTTCTTTTTCCTGATAAACACGTGATGCCTTAAAAGCCTCCCCGGTTTCAATCAGATTTCCAACTCTCCTGACTGCATCAACCCCCTTAGAACCACTGTCCCGAAGTGCCTCCTGCATAGAGCCAAAATACTCAGAAAGAGCTTCCTGTTTCGTCTTCGCAAACCGCATTTTCCGCAGTGCTGTATCATTTTCCGGCCTGTCGATCCCGGTCTGCTCTGTAATCTTAGCAGTCCGCAAACTCTTTGCCGGCTCTCCGCCTGCTGCCTGTACCTTCTGTACTGCAGTCTGCGGTGTTTTTTGATATGATGTTGTGCCAATATTTATTCCGGAAAAACTATTCTGAAATGAAATACTCATACGATCGCCTCCATTCTATCACAACAACCGCTTACATATCTTCACGTTCTTGTACTACTTTTTTTCTTTGCTGTTTTCCTGTTCCATTACAGCCCGAATCGTACTAAGTCCTGCTCCGACCGGACGGTTTTTCACAATGACCTCTAAAGCTGCTGCTGCAACCTCTTCATAAGAAGCCTTTTTTACAGCATCTCCTTTTTCCGGCTTCGGCAGGATCTCTGTCTCCTTTGTATCCAATCCCGTTACCTCATTATTTGTATGGTCTTTTTCTACCGTCGGAACAATATTTTCATCATCAGATCCTTCTTCTTCCTCTGTCTCCATCATAATTTCCAAAGAATCCTCTGGCTTAGTAATTTTATTTTTGCTTTCCTCTTCTTCCCTCTTCTCTTCCTCCGTAGGAAGACTTGCATAAAAAGCAGTCTTTACAAATTTTTCATGCGTCTTTTCGATATTTTTTGCCTCCGCATGAATCTTTTCAATCATCGCAAGCTTCTGCCCTTCAGGAATCACGGAATTATTTGCCACTTCCTTTACCTGAGCCAAAAATTCACCCATCTTCACCTGTTTGACCTTTTCAACCTCTTCCTTTGTCTCGCAGTTCTCAAGTTGCTTTTCATAGGCTTTCTGCTTCAGCTTCATCTCCTCATACGCATTATATGCCTGCGGATCATGCGCCTTTAAGTAGGCAATCTCCTCCGGTGTCAGCTCGGTGCCGGACTGAAGCTTCGCATCGATTGCAGCACGGTCACGGTTTTGATTAATCTGCTCCATCTGTTCCCGAAACTGCAAAATTCCTAAAGCATCCCTGCCTTGCTGCGTATTTCCATAGCGCTCTTTTAAGGTCTTTTTTATGTCCTGTTTCTGCTGCTGCCACTTCTGTTCCAAAGCAGTCATCTTTACGGCATTATGTACCGTACCGATCATTTGTATCATAGAATCCCTTCTTTCTTATCTATTTCTTCCTTGAAATAACTATTTTTATAATGCTTCCTGATTGAAAGCTTTTAAATCTATACGAGCAGCCTATAGCTCCGTATCAATCTTTAATCCTTTTAAATCTACATCTAAAAATACCTGATCCTGAATCAGACTCTTCACATTGGACTGAAGATTTGCCACTGCGGTCCGGCTTCCGTAATTAACCGCCTGCAGTACGGTTGACAAAATCGCTTCTTCGATCTCTTTGTCAAGCTCTTCCTTTTTCTGCTCTTTCTCAGCCTCTCTGCGCTCATCTAAATCAATGAGATTATGATTGTTTCCGGCAATGTTTGTTTTTAAAACCTCCACACGATCGGAACGCCCTTCCGTCTCTGCATCAATCTTCGAATCTTCTTCAAACTGATTCAGAATCTTGCGCAACGCACGCTTTTGTGCAAGAGCATACCGGTCACTGACCCGGTCTCCCCGGTTCAGCAATTCACCTGCATATACCGACTTAAAATCTGTTTTTTGTTCTGAAGTCTTTTTCTTTACCCCGGAAAGCTTCGGCTGCAATAAAGCCCCTGCATCCTGTCCGTAGGTATTGTTATTAACAGAAAATCCATTTTCCATAAGCAATCCCTCATTTCTTCCTTGAAATGCACCTATATTACAATTTCCCACCGACGCATGCCGACAGGTATATATATTAGTTATATCGTCACCTTCATTTCAAACAATTAGCGAAAAAAGGAAAAAAACAGGAAAATTTTACCCAAATCTTCCTGTTTTTCACTGTCTGTATTACAACTACACCAAAAATCAAATCCTACGACACATAAAACTTATAGTATGTGACGCCTTTCTCCCTTACCGTAAACATATGCACATTCCCAAAATCTTTTCTCCCCTCCGGCAGCCTCTTTAGCACCTCACCGATTTCTGTTTCCTGCATGCCAAGCTCCTTTAGATAAGAAGAAACCGTCTGCTGCAGATAGGAGGCGATTTCCCTTTTTCCATCCTCATCGGAATATACGACCTCTTTTACCTTCTTTTCCTTCGTATCCGCGTAGACCTTTAAAAGATAGGTATAGCCCTTCTCATATTCCCAGTCTTCCTTTCCCACTGTATAGCTAAGCTGCGCATAGGACGGCTCGCCGTGCGTGACGCCTGCAAGTCCCCACGCATCATCGCCTCTCAGAAGGATGAGCCAGTTTAGCTCTTCCGGGTACTCCTCGTCTTTTATAGCATTATCTTCATCATAATCTGCTTTCAGAGAGAAGCTTGTCATATCGGCATTCACCCAGAAACCCGAAATATAATGTTCGCCATCATCAATGACATCAGACATCTTTTCCTTCAATTCCGCGAGAGACATTTCCTTCTTATAGAAAAGCTCCCGGTTTCCGTCATCCACCTCTCTCATATAATCATAGAACCATGTCAGTCCCGCTTCTTTCAGCGCTTTCTCTACCTCAGCATCCCCAAACAGGGAATAATAATACATATAATCATACCCCAGAATCTTATCACCCTCTTTTCGATAGAAGAAAATAATATTTTCAAAGGACATCGGATAGATCGTATCCACATGCTCAGATTCCAGCGTTTCCTCATCAAGTCCGCCTGCATGCCAGTCCACCTCGGAAAAGGAAATCTTTTCTCCGTCCGGTGTCTGCAGATAGGAGGTTCCCTTTTTACTCTCCTCCGCAATCAGCTTTTTCACACACTTGTCAAACCATATAAGCATAACCGCATCATCCGTTCTAAGTTCCTCCGAATTTTGATAGCCCGCTCGTTCAAATGCCTTCTTGATCTTCTCTATCCTTACCACCCTGCTTACCTTCTGTCCCTGCTCCTGTGGAGTCGTCAGCTTTTCAGAGTCAAGCCGGTTATACATTCTGTCCATAGAGTAATCCTGTGACACGGAAAACGGTGTTTCGTTTTCCCTTACAAGCTGACTGATAAAATCATTCTCCTGTGCACCGCAGCCTGTAAAAAGCAGACAGCAGGCAAGTACGAAACAGACGAATTTCATCCTTCTCCGTCTGACACATGCTCTCATACCCATTTCCCCTTTCTTTTTTCATCGTAGTTTATATAACTTCACTCCCTCTGCCGGAATACCCGAAAACCTTCTGCAGTTTCCGGATATTCTGCTGCTTTCACTTCCCCTGCCATGTATTCAGCGCATCGTATCTTCCTTTTCCTTTAAACCGGCGGAGCATCAGCCACTCGACCACAGCAAAGATGATCACCATGACAATAATAGAATACTTCGCCGGATGCTCCAGCGCAATATTCGTCCAGAGGACTAAGAGTGCAAAATAAAGTCCCGTGCAGACGATAAAAATATTTTCGAAAACAACCGTCTTTCCGAGTCTTGCACCGGAATATTCCCCTGTCGCCATCCGGTATGCCAGTATCGTAAAGAGCGCAGCAAAGGCAAGCCACAAAAGTATAATCCCCGGTTCATATGCTCCCAGCGCATAGCCCTGATCAAGCGCGCGGTATTGATATGCAATATTTCTTAAAAGAATGCTGCCTTCCTGTCCGATTTCTCCCGAATGCAGAAGGGAAACAGAGCTGTATCTGACCAGGTCAAGAACAGATTCCAGTCTGGATATATCAACCCCCTTATACATAAGGTACTGAAAAATGTTCCAGAAAATCATATACGGCGCAGACAGGATTCCCACAAAAACAAGTCCCGCCGAAAAGAAATGATTCATCACCACGCGTGCAAACACTCCTAACGCATAGATTGCCATGCAGACAATAAAATCCTGCAGAATCATCATCCAGGTATTCCCAAGTGTATCCACCTTAAGATAATCTAAGAAAAAATTCGTATTCAGATATTTCGCATACCAGGTGGAGTGGCAGAGCAGAAATTTAATCCCCGTCGCCGCTGCCATAACCACATAGCCCGCCGCCAGAGGAACAGCTCCAAGGACAAACCAGCTTCCGAATATCTGCTTTCTCGTATACGGCAGGCTGCGAAACAGGGTAAGCTTTGAGCGGTCGGTAAACTCCTGAAACAGGGAGAACGCCAGTACAAATGCAAGCACATAAAAGAACAGATCAAATACCTGCATGATTTCATACATCCCCGAAAGAAAGACCGGTTTTAACATACTCTGACTTGCCATGTCGTCCATGCTCATCTGCACCCAAAAGGACTCCGTATCCTCACTTGAACGAAACAGCAGGAAAAGTACCAAAAGCAGCACGACTCCCATTAGGATGTAGATGGATTTCAACTGTTTCGTTTTATATAGAAGCAGACTCTTCTTTAAAGAGTGTTCTCTTTCCTTTTCTCTACTCTGATTCACGCTTCTCCCTCCTTTTCTTTTCAAATAGCAGGGCAAAAAGTCCAAGTCCTCCCGTTGCTATACCAACAAATGCCATCTGGAAGGCTTCACTTTTCTGCCATCCAAGCCAGATGAAAAACAAAATACTGCCGCCGATGATTCCATAGATTATGATAAACAGTACAAAAAGCCCAAATCCCCCGTCTCTTTTCAGATCACGCTCACAGGATATTTCCAGAGCCGGTGTTGCTATCTCAATATGATGACCGGTCGTTGTATATTTTGCCGGCGGAAGCGCGACTCTCACTTCTTCCTGATATACATCAGACGCATAATCATAACCGGAATATGTCATCGGCTCATAAACCTCTGATGATACCCCTGTCGCAGTATCGATCCCCCGACTGAAAAGCAGCATGCAGAGCACACAGAACAGTCCCCACTTATACAGCTTTCTTAGCTTCCATGCCCTTGCATCGTCCGGTCTTCTTTCCAGAAACGGATAATCAGTACAGATTTCCTTTTCAAAAGAAATCTTTTCAAATTTCTTCACTCCGATCCGGTAGAAAAACCAGAATACAACCGCTAAGAAAACAAGAAAAAGACACAGAGCAAGAAGCTTTTTCGGATAGGTATCTAACGACAGGATCTGCAGACCGGAAAGCTTCTGCTCCCCTGTTCCGCCCAAAGCTTTCCTGACACTGTTCTCCTTCACGGCTTCTAAAAAAATTTTTCCCTCCTCTTCCATCTGCGAAATCGGTCTTGTCATTTCAAACCAGAAATTCCGGCAGATGTACCAGAAATTATTCCCTCCATATCCGAAAAAGTTCGTGCACACTTCGAAAAACCACAGAACGATCTGTGGAAGCAAGGCTCCGGAAAGCAGAATCACCAGACAGGAAACCAAAAAATTCGGAATCCGGTACGAAAACCTTCTATACAGCATCCCGGTCAAAACCATGCCGACTCCGGCTTTTACAAGGATGACAAGAAGCACTTCAAACATTCCGTTTATCCCTTGTGGTGTCTTCGAATAAAGCACAATAATTCCACCGCCATCACCCATGACAAGCAGTAACACAAGCTCCTGAACAACCGATAAAATCCCTGAAAGAACTCCCATCGCAAGAAGCATATTCCTGTACTGCTCCTTTCTCGAATACGGAAGAGCACCGACAAAGCCATACTCCTTTCCCTCACGCACCTGCCTGTACAGCATCACGCCTGCCATCATCAAAGACGCCCACGCGCAATAGGTAAGCAAAAGATCCATTTTCGTCGCCGCCTGCAGCTCCCGGTTATTTCCGAAAAGCCCACCTGCCCTGTCTGCAAGCAGAAAAGCAAACAGCGCATAGACCGGCACGATAATAAGCAGTCTTTCCAGATATTCCATGAAAAGCACCTTATTTTTCGCCTTCCCCTCACTTTTCATCCCTCTCACCTCCATGCGTATAGATAAAGACCTCCTCCAAATCCACGGAAAGCTCCTCTGTATAGACCGGATGATACATTTCTTTGATTCCCTCTATCTCTGCATCCTCCTTATCCCGAAAAATCACGGTATAGATATTGCCCACATTCGAATAATGCACCATGCCCTGCTGACTCAGGAACCCGTCCGGTACGCAATCCGCAAAGACGAAATTAAACTTCCGCACCTCGCCTTTCACCTCATCAATCTGATTATCCGCCGTGATCCGGCCCGCTTTCATGATCGTCATGCTGTCGCAGACCTTCTCCAGTTCCAAAAGGTTGTGCGAGGTGATAAGTACCGTCAGCTCCCTGTTTTCCACCTCACGGATCAGCATTTCAAAAAGCTCCTTTTTCGCCACGGCATC
>CADBMH010000076.1 GCA_902795705.1 uncultured Lachnospiraceae bacterium
AGGGAGGTACTTCGAAGCTTTCCTATACAAAGGGGGATCATGAGGCGGCAGATGCAGGACATACCGCAGGAAACATGATCGGTATTGCTGTCGATGAAAAGGGTATGATCTACGGAAGCTATGATAACGGCTTAAAGAGATGCTTAGGTCAGGTCTGCGTTGCAACCTTTGCAAACCCGTCCGGCTTAGAGTCAAGAGGAAGCAGCTTATTTGCACAGTCCTTGAACTCCGGTGAGTTTGACGGCATCGGCGAGGAGGTTTCCTTAAGCGGTTCCTTCACCGTAGGTGCACTTGAAATGTCAAATGTAGACCTTGCAAACGAGTTTACCCAGATGATCACAACACAGCGTGGTTTCCAGGCAAACTCAAGAATTATCACAACATCCGATTCGATGTTAGAGGAACTTGTTAATCTGAAACGTTAATATTAAGTAAAATCTGCAATGTATAGTGGTTTGATCACTGCATGGCAGGAGATTAGATTCTGCATAGGCGAATGAATGCAGCAACCCCAATCCCAATCCTATTTTGCTGTAAAGATTCGCATAGCAGAGAGATTTGTAACAATAAAAATAACCCTATCAGGAAAGATCAGGGATTTGCGAAGACAGATGAATTCGAAAAGGTAATACGAATTACCGGATACAAAGTCTCGTGCTGCAGATTACTTAATGAACGTTTTTTGATTATAAATCAGCTGACAAGTAAGTAGTTTGCGGCATAGCAAATTCCTTAGTTGAAAAAGATACCGGGGCGAAAGCTCCGGTATTTTTTTCCTTTTTGAAAAAAATATTGTTCTTTCGGATATATATATGCTATAATATTGAAAATGTGGAATTTTTATGCACAGAAACGATTCTGTTTCATGCATCAGGCAAAGGAGGGCAGTGAATGATCGATGTGACAAAGATGACCGGTGAACAGATTACATTAAATCTGAATCTGATCGAAATGATCGAAGAAACACCGGATACGGTGATCACTTTGACAACCGGAAAAAAAATAATTGTAAAAGAAAGTAGACAGATGATTAAAAATCTAGTAATATTATATATGAAAGAGTGTCATTCTGCAAATTAGTCAGAAAATATACATAAGGTGGTGTGAGTTTTGGATATTACAACATTAGTAGGTTTGATTGCCTGCGGCGGTTTCGTATTCCTCGGTATCGTTACAGGGAATGAAGGTTTTGCGGCGTTAGGCCACTTCGGTGATGTCGTGTCCGTGTTCATTACGCTTGGTGGTTCGATGGCGTGTATGATCATGCAGGCAAAGAGCTTTCCGGAGTACTTAGGATGTATGAAGTCGTTTGGTATTGCGCTCAAGAAGCAGGAGTCAAACGAGGCAGAGGTAATCGGAAATATCGTAAACCTTTCGAATGTGGCTCGTAAGGAAGGTCTTCTTGCTCTCGAAGAGATGGCGAACAACTTAGAGGACGAGTTCTTAAAGAAGGGGATCATGTTAGTCGTCGATGGTACTGATCCGGAGCTTGTTCGTAATATCATGGAAACAGAGCTGGGGGCAATCGGTGCCCGGCACAGTGAAAAAGTCAATTACTGGGCAAACTGGGCAGGTATGGGACCTGCCTGGGGTATGATCGGTACTCTTGTCGGTCTTGTAAACATGTTATATAACATGGAGGATATGTCAGCGATCGGACCAAACATGGCGGTCGCACTCCTTACAACTCTATATGGTTCTTTGTTGGCAAACTGGATTTGTGTGCCAATTTCCTTTAAATTAAAGATGTTTAATGAAATGGAACTAAATACGAAGTCAATTATGGTCGAGGGACTGCTTTCTATTCAGGCAGGTGAAAACCCTCGTGTTATTGAGGAAAAATTGAAATCCTTCCTGTCACCGGCTGAAAGAGAGTCTATGGGTGAAGAAGGAAATAACGGTGCAGGTGCCGCTGAAGGTGGTGAGGCATAATGGCAAAGGAAAAGGAAGAAGAAGAAATCAAAACCGACGGTTGGAAAGACACGTTTTCCGATCTTATGAACCTTCTGCTTTGCTTTTTCGTGCTCCTTTATTCTATGTCTAATGTAGATGAGGTGAAGTATGCAGAGTTAGTTGCTTCGCTTTCAAACAGCTTCAGTGTGTTCTCCGGCGGTCAGAGCTCGATTGGCGAGGGATCACTGATCTCAAGCGGTGCGACGCAGCTTAGCAATCTGGATCAGTATTATACGGATATGGGTAAAGCTGCGGAATCACAGAATGAGGATGATCCGGAGGCGGAATACGAAGAACAGAAGATGCAGCAGAAGAAAAAGGCAACCGAAGAGGTCTATAGTGATGTGGTGGAGACTGCCGAGAGTGGCAGGGTTTCCGATGCGATTGATATCACGATGGATGACGAGGGGTATAATTATGTCATGATCTCTCTGAGCGGTGGTGTTCTGTTTGAATCCGGAAGTGCGGATATTCAGCGGGGTGCGAGAGATATTTTGAGCCGCGTCGGGGATATTTTGAAAAAATATCAAAACCGCAGGATCAAGATAGAGGGACATACGGATAATGTCCCGATCAAAAATTCGGAGTTCAGCAGCAACCTGTGGCTTTCTACGGCAAGAGCAACAAAGGTATTGGAGTTTTTGCAGGAGAAAAAGCATATAAAAGGAAAGTATTTAGAGGCATCGGGACGGGGAGAGCTTGATCCGATCGCCAGTAATAAAACCGCTTCCGGGCGGGCAAAAAATCGTCGTGTAGAGATTAAAATCTATACGGATACAGAGTAAAAGGAGATTGCGATGAAGAAGAATTTGATTGCTGTAGTGGCAGCCTTACTTGCAGTTGTTAGTTTGATTTTTGGTATCTTATCCTTTGTTAAGGTGCAGAAGCAGAGTGCCAGGATTGATGAACTGGAGGCGCAGAATAAGGTGCTGACGGGAAATGTTGAGGATATTGCGGACAGTCTGAATTTGGAGATAGATACTTCTGGTGACGGAAGTAAGGTGAATATGGCAGATATGGAACCGATTGCCGTATCCTTCGGGGCACAGCAGAATTATAATCTGAAGTCAGACGGTTCCGGAAAAGATCATTTTGCAAACATGAAAGGGTACACCTTGTATCTGGACAAGAATGCAGATGAGTTTTCTGATGTGGAAACGACCTTAAAGGCGGATCATGCACAGATCGACGGAGTGATTTCTTCTGTGATTTCCGGACATACCTATGAGGAAGCGGAGTCGCAGACGATTGTAAAGGAATCCTTGAAAAAAATTAATAAGCTTTTAGGTGCAAAGGTGGCAGTTGACCTTGTTCTTGACGGTTATGTAAAACAGTAAGTCATAGATACAAAATGAAATATTCAACTATTTATAAAATGAGCAAAAACGCATAAAATGGTACATAAATTTGTATAAGCTTACAGAAGATATAGAATAATAAAACAGAGAGGTGTAGGAGAAGATGAAAAAAAATATTTTTAGTGTGCTGATCACAGCACTGACGATCATCAATGTTGTTTTGACGGCGGTTCTTTTCTTTGTTATGTTGCCGACCTTCCAGAAGACGAATGCACTCCTTACGGATGTAGCGGCTGTGCTGAATCTGGATCTGGATGCAGATGAAAAGGCAGGAGCAGATGCAGATGTCAAGATGTCCGATATGGAGCCGATCAAGGTGGAGTGGGAATCTCAGCAGAATTATAACCTGAAATCCGATGGTTCCGGAAAAGAGCACTTTGCGATCATGAAGGGATACACCTTATATCTGAACAAGAATGCAGATGATTTTAGTGATGTACAGGAAAGACTGACGAATGATCATGCGCAGATTGATGGTGTTCTTTCTTCTGTAATTTCCAGCCATACCTATGAGGAGGCAACGCAGGATCTGATCATTAAAGAGTCTTTGGAAGAAATTTCCAAGCTGCTTGATTCCAAGGTGGCAGTACAGCTTGTACTGGACGGATATGTGAAGCAGTAAAAAAATCCTTTGCTTTATGAAAAAAATATGATATGATATTGTAGTATAAGAAACTGAGGTCTTTTTACAGAAGCTGTGATAAGATTCAGGTGAGAGGTGAAAGTTATGGCAGATACCCTATCTCAGGCGGAGATTGACAGTCTCCTCAGTGCTTTGAGTTCAGGCGAGATTGATACAGAGGAGTTGAACGAAACCCCTGAAAAGACTGTAAAAAATTATGACTTTGCCAGACCATCGAAGTTTTCAAAGGATCATTTAAGAACCTTAAAGATCATCTATGAGAACTACGGGCGTTTACTTTCGACAAATCTGCCAGCATATTTGCGAAAAAATGTACAGGTGGATGTCATGAATGCGGAGGCGAATACATATTCGGAGTTTTCGAATGCGTTATCAAATCCTGTTCTTCTGGGTGTTGTTAATTTTGCTCCATTAGAGGGAAATATTGTGGTAGAGTTGGCAGCAAATCTCGGATATGCGATTGTCGATCGTATGCTGGGTGGTTTTGGAAAACCATTGGAGAGAAATCGAGATTTTACCGAGATTGAGCTTGTGATCGTAGAGCGAATCTTAGAGGTGTGTACGAATCTCATGGTAGAGCCGTGGGAGAGCGTGGAAGCAATTGAACCGCATTTGGAACGAATTGAGACAAATTCTCAGTTTGCCCAGTTTATTTCACCAAGTGAGATGACGGCGATCGTTACGATGAATATTAAAGTCGGAGATACAGAGGGGCTTATGAATGTCTGTATCCCGTATACTTGCGTAGAGGGGGTAATCGAGCGTTTGAATACAAGGTACTGGTATTCTGCGATGAAGCAGGACAGCTCCGGTGCTTATAAAGACGCGATTGAGGATATCATTGATTATGCTAAAATCCCTGTTCGGGCGATGTTAGGCAGAAGCTCGATTTCTGTAAATGATTTTGCAAATTTGCAGACAGGTGATGTGATAAAGCTAGATACAAAAGTAAGTGATGAGCTGAATGTGTATGTAGGGAATATTAAGAAGTTTACCGCTCTTCCGGGTGCTGCTTCAAACTCGTATGCAGTCAGGTTAACTTCAGTAATAAGGGAGGAACAGTAAATTATGGATGGAATGCTATCCCAGGAAGAAATTGATGCTTTAACCGGTGGAAACGGAGGTGGTGATTCTGCTCCGGTTTCGGCGGATACTGCTCCGGCAGGCGGTGATGATCCGCTTTCTGCTGATGAGCGCGATGCTGTCGGTGAAATTGCGAATATTAACATGGGAACGGCTGCGACAACATTGTCTACTTTATTAAATAACAAAGTGACGATTACGACACCAAGGGTTTCTTATGTAACAGTCAATGAGCTTTCTGAGCAATATGACAGACCATGTGTATTTATTCACATTTCATATATTGAAGGAATCGATGGAAATAACATTCTGATTTTGAAGGAAAAGGATGTCAAGATCATCACAGATCTGATGATGGGTGGTGACGGTTCTAATACGGATGGTGAGCTTTCGGAGTTGCATTTGAGTGCAATCAGTGAAGCGATGAACCAGATGATGGGATCTGCGGCAACCTCTCTTTCCTCTATGTTGGAAAAGAAGGTGGACATCAGCCCGCCTACGGCAAGCCTTGTAGATCTGAATGATACGATCGAGGATACGGCGATTGCTGATTTCCTGCATGATCAGGTGGTTCAGGTTGCGTTTGATATGAAGATCGGTGATTTGGTCGATAGTGAGATCATGCAGCTGTATCCGTTTGATTTTGCACGTGAGCTGTATGATAAGTTTATCGGTGGAGTAGCAGCGGCTGAACCGGAGCCTGCACCTGCACCTGCACCGGCTCCGACACCTGCACCGGCTCCTGCACCGGCAGCGGCTCCTCAGATGATGGATCCGTCGATGATGCAGCCGCAGATGATGCAGCCACAAATGATGCAGCCACAGATGACGGGAGGTCCGAATATGAATGTGCAGCCGGCACAGTTCCAAAATTTCAATCCTGGAATCAGTCCACTTTTACAGCAGGAGAACATTGATCTTATTATGGACGTGCCTTTGGAGGTCACGGTTGAGCTTGGCCGTTCCAATAAATCAATCAAAGAGATTTTAGACTTTGCACCCGGTACGGTGATTGAGTTAAATAAGATTGCCGGTGAGCCGGTAGATGTTCTTGTAAACGGTAAATTTGTTGCAAAAGGGGAAGTCGTAGTTATTGAGGAGAACTTTGGTATTCGTTTAACGGAAATTTCTAAATAAAAACAATATGCTGGAGGTGTAGTATGACGGTTTTATTATCTGGTTTTTCTGCACTTTCCAGCATTATTCAGCTAATTCTTTTTTTGATTTTATTTGTTGCGCTTCTTTTTGGAGCGCACTTTTTTACAAAATGGTATGCAAAGTCCGGAATTGTACATTCCAAGACTTCCAATATTGAGATATTGGAATCACAGCAGATCACTCCGGGGAAAAATATAATCATTGCGAAAATCGGGACAAAGTATGTTTCCTTTGTGTTGTTAAAAGAAAATGCGGAATTTTTAACAGAGCTTACGAAAGATGATCTGGTCTTTGCGGAGGATAAAGTGACGGAACCTGTTTCCTTTAAGGATATGTTGGGAAAGGTCAGTCAGAAGATAAAAAGGGGAAATACGAACATGGACAAGTCCGGCTTTCCCGACAAAAGGGAGAAAGAGAGTGATGATGTTTAATAAGCTCATAAAAAGCAAATCCTTATATCGCATTGCCGTACCGATGATGCTTTGTTTTATTATTTTTTTTGCAGCAGCTCCGGCATATGCAAGGGCAACAAGCTCCGGTGTTGATCAGACCACGCAGGATTCAATCGCAGCGGAACCGGATAATGATGATGATTTTAATCTGAGTATTTCTTCTAATATGGGAAGTACGAATTTAGAGGCAACGCTGCAGATTTTGATTGTATTGACGATACTGGCGCTGGCACCGGCGATTCTCGTTCTGCTGACTTCTTTTACCCGTATTATTGTGGTATTTCATTTCTTAAGAACGGCGATCGGTACACAGACAACGCCTCCGAACCAGGTGCTTACCGGTCTTGCGCTTTTTATTACCTTTGCTGTGATGGCTCCTGTTTTCATGCAGGTAAATAATGATGCCGTACAGCCGTATATGAAGGGGACAATCAAGCAGGAAGCAGCCTTGGAACGGGGAATTGCACCGTTAAAGGAATTTATGTTAAAGCAGACCAGGGAAAAGGATTTAAAGCTCTTTATGGATATGAATGAGCAGAAGTCAGAGGACATGGAGTCGATTGAGGATATCCCGATCATGACGGTGATCCCTGCTTTTGTGATCAGTGAGTTAAGAGCAGCGTTTATTATCGGCTTTCTATTGTATCTGCCGTTTATTGTCGTTGATATGGTCGTGGCTTCGACATTGATGTCGATGGGTATGATGATGTTGCCGCCGACCGTTATTTCGCTGCCGTTTAAGATTCTTTTGTTCGTGCTGGCGGATGGCTGGAATTTAGTGATTTCCCAGCTTGTAAATTCGTTTAAGTGACAAAGCTTCGAATAAAAGAATGATTTGTCTGCTGTTTTGATAACAAATCGATAAAATCAGGAGGAAATATATATGTCTACAGATTATATTATGGATATATCAAGAGAAGTCGTCTGGACGATCGTCCGGATTTCTGCGCCGCTTTTGATCATTTCATTGGTGATCGGTCTTATTATCAGTATATTTCAGACGATTACTTCTATTCAGGAGCAGACGCTTACCTTTGTTCCCAAGTTTGTTGCTATTATGATCGTTTTACTTCTTTTCGGAGGCTGGATGATGAATGGGATGGCAGATTTATTGACTTCTATTCTGAGTGATATTCCCGAATTGATCAAAAGATAAGGATGCGGATATCTGTAAATGGGAAGCTGTCTGTATATTATAGAAAAAGGGGAAAGGAAAATGAAATTCACACTGGATTATCTGGAATATGCAATTTTGATTTTTGCACGAGTTTCTATGATCATTGTCATCGCACCCTTTTTTAATAATATGAACATTCCGAGACGAATTAAGTTTGTGATCGCTTTTTTCTTGTCCGTGGTGGTTATGCATGTTGTTGACTATACTGCTGTTTCCTATGACAGTATGATCGGGTATACCGGTTTGCTTGTGAAAGAGGCGGTTACGGGACTTTTGATCGGGGTTGGTGCCGGTTTTTGTATGTATATATTGAATTTTTCAGGAAATATGATCGATATGGAGATCGGATTTGCGATGGCAATGGAGATGGATCCGACGACCAATGTACAGACGACCCTGACGGCGACCTTTTTTACGGCGATTTTTATGCTGATGTTTATTACAAATGATATGCATTATTATATTATTGATGCAATTTATCAATCTTATAAACTGATTCCAATCGGAGAAGCAAAGTTTTCTCCGTTTCTATATCAAATATTTACAGAGTATATCGTGGATTTCTTTGTGATCGGTTTTCGGATCATCCTGCCGGTTTTCTCTTGTATTTTAGTGGTCAATGTGGTACTTGGCATTCTTGCCAAGGTGGCACCTCAGATGAATATGTTTGTCATTGGTATGCAGTTAAAGATTTTTGTCGGTCTTTTCCTGCTTTTTGTATTAATGTCGTTTATACCCGGAATTGTGGATTTCATTTTTGATGAAATGCAGAAGCTGACAAAAATGTTTGTTCAGTCCATGTCAACATAATTTGGGTTTGCTATTTTTGCGCAAATGAGGTATTATAGATATGTATGTGGACTTACTTATAGGGGAATAGGAAGCGATGTATTATTTACGGTACGATTTACAGTTGTTTGCGAATGATGAAGGCGGCGAAAAAACGGAGGAAGCGACACCGAAAAAGTTAGATGATGCGAGGAAAAAAGGACAGGCAGCGAAAAGTCAGGATTTGACGACTGCAGTGTCTTTGCTTGTTTTTTTTGTTCTTCTTAAGATTTATATCGGTTTCCTGGGAAATAATTTTTTAAAGGAATTTTCGACGTTTTACCGGCATATTGCTGACAGGACGAATGACGAGTTTTCAATTCCGCTTGCCTGTTCTTATGTTGGTGAAGTATTAAAGGATTCCGTGATCATTACACTTCCTTTTTTGATCGTAGGTTTTATAACGACTGTGATTACCATGTTGGTTCAGGTGAAGTGGAAGGTATCTGCAGAACCAATGAAGCCTGATCTAAATAAGTTTAATCCGGTCAGCGGATTGAAACGACTGGTTTCCAAGGAAAAGCTCATGCAGCTTGTTACTTCCATTGCAAAGATTATTGTTATCATATATGTGGTATACAGTTATCTGCAGGATAAATGGCCTCTGATCATGGATATGTACTTCTATTCGTTACCACAGGCGCTTGCTCTGATCGGGGATGTTATTTTAAACATCGGACTTAGGATCAGCATATTTTTCTTCATTATCGGTGTGGCAGACTATATTTTCCAAAAGTGGAAGTTTAAAAATGATATGAAGATGTCAAAGCAGGAAGTAAAGGATGAATATAAAAATCAGGAAGGTGATCCACATGTAAAGGGACAGCAGAAGCAGAGAATGAGACAGGCCGCGCAGAGACGCATGATGGCAGAACTTCCACAGGCGGATGTGGTCATTACAAACCCGACTCACCTTGCTGTGGCGATCAAATATGATAAGGATCAGTATGATGCCCCGGTTGTTTTAGCAAAGGGTGCGGATTATCTGGCAGAAAAGATTAAAACAATTGCCAGGGAAAATCATGTAGAGATTGTTGAGAATAAGCCTTTGGCGAGAATGCTGTATCACAATGTGGAGATCGGGGAGCAGATTCCGCCGGAGTTATACCAAATGGTAGCAGAGGTGCTTGCTTATGTATATGGCCTGCAAGGCAAATTATAAAATACAGATATCAGAGATAGATAGGGGAGACAGAGATGAAAAGAACTGATTTAGCGTTAGGGTTTTATATCTTAATTCCGGTGATGTTTTTAATCATTCCAGTACCGCTTGTGCTGCTGGATATCTTAATGATGCTTAATTTAGCCGTTGCGCTGATCATCCTTTTTAATTCGATATTTTCCCAGGAAGCGTTGAATATGTCTTCATTTCCAACGATTCTTTTGATTACGACACTTTTCAGACTTTCTCTGAATGTCAGTTCTACCCGTAATATCTTGCTGCATGGTGAGGCAGGACAGGTTGTGGCGACATTCGGCAGCTTCGTCGGTGGTGGAAGTCTGGTTGTCGGTATTGTTATCTTTATTGTGCTTATCATTATTCAGTTTATCGTAATCAATAAAGGTTCTGAGCGTGTGGCTGAGGTATCGGCAAGATTTACACTCGATGCGATGCCTGGTAAGCAGATGGCGATTGATGCAGACTTAAATACAGGTGCAATCAATGATGAGCAGGCAAAGGAACGAAGACAAAAGATACAGGATGAATCCTCTTTCTTCGGAGCTATGGATGGTGCTACGAAGTATGTAAAGGGAGATGCGACTGCCGGTCTTATTATCACAATGATCAATATTGTTGGTGGTCTTTTAACAGGTATTCTTCTCAATGGAATGGAGATGCAGGATGCTCTAAATCAGTATACTCTTCTGACGATCGGTGACGGACTCGTGAGTCAGATTCCGTCTCTTTTGATTTCGCTTTCTACCGGTATTTTGGTTACGAAGATATCAAAGGAATCCGATCTTGGCGATGTGCTGATGAAGCAGCTGTTCTCGATTCCGAAGGTGTTGTATATTGTCGGCGGTGTTTTGGTACTGTTGGCATTTACGCCATTTCCGACTTTGATCTGTCTGGGCTACGGTATTGTATTCATTATCGTGGGAAGAACAATAGAAGCATCTATTGAGGATGCCCAGGTCGAGGAAGAGGTCAGTGAGGAGGAAGAAACTGCGGACGAGATCCGGAGACCGGAAAATGTGGTGTCTCTGTTACAGGTCGATCCAATTGAGTTAGAGTTTGGTTATGGTATCATACCGCTTGCAGATGTGAATCAGGGCGGTGATCTTTTGGACCGCGTGGTGATGATCAGAAGACAGATTGCCTTAGAGCTTGGCTGCGTGGTTCCGATGATCCGTCTGCGCGATAATATTCAGTTAAATCCGAACCAGTATGTAATAAAGATCAAGGGTGTGCCGATCAGTGAGGGCGAAATCTTATTTGATCACTATATGGCGATGAATCCGGGATATGTGGAGGAGGAGATTTCCGGTATCCCTACCTTTGAACCTTCGTTCCATCTGCCGGCAATCTGGATTACCGAGGCGCAGAGGGAGAGAGCGGAGTCTTTGGGATATACGGTTGTGGATCCTCCGTCAATTATTGCGACGCATTTGACAGAGGTGATCCGGACGCATTTGGACGAGCTGCTTACCAGACAGGATGTACAGAATCTTATCAACAATATTCAGGAGGCGAATACGACGCTTATATCCGATCTGGTGCCGAAGCTTTTGGGTGTCGGTGAGATACAGAAGGTACTGCAGAATCTTCTGAGCGAAGGAATATCGATCAGGGATTTGGTAACAATCTTTGAGACACTTGCGGATAATGCGACGACAACGAGAGATACGGATGTGCTCACGGAATATGTCAGACAGAGCTTAAAAAGAGCAATTTCTAATAAGTATTTCCCTGCTAATGAGATGACAAGTGTTGTGACATTAGATCCGAAGATTGAACAGGAGATTATGAATTCGATCAAACAGACAGAGCAGGGAGCATTTATTAACTTAGATCCGGAGACGACACAGGAAATTTTAAATTCTGTGAAGGAAGAAATGGATAAGATGGAAGAGCTTGGAAAGAATCCGATTATTGTTACTTCGCCGATCGTTCGCATGTATTTCAAAAAATTGACTTCAGAGCAGTTTAATGATCTCATTGTGGTTTCTTATAATGAGATTGAAACAAATGTGGAGCTACAGTCAATCGGTATGGTAACAGTATAAAAAGATAGAGAGTTGCAGGAAAGTGAGACAGTATCATGGTTATTAGAAAGTATGTTGGAGCGACGGAAGAAGAAGCGACAAAGCTTGCAAAGGAAGAACTCGGCGAAGATGTTGTGATTATGAATGTAAAGCAGACCGGCGGTTCCGGACTGATGCGTTTTTTCAGAAAACCTTCCGTGGAGGTTACCGCGGCAGTGGATGATGTGAAGAGTGATTCGGAGCTTCCGCTTTCCCTGCAGCGCCAGCCGGAAAAAAAGGAAGAGATTCCGGATTTTTCGAAGCTTCAGGAAGCAATCAAAGAAACAAATGCCGTTTTAGCCGCAGAGGAGGAAAAGAAAGCAGAAAGACAGGCAGAACGGGAAAAAGCATCCGTGAAAAATGAAAGAGCTTCTAAAATCCTTCAGCCGGAGCTTTCTGAATTAGTGGCAGAGGATGAAGCGAAAGAAAAGAACAAGAAAGAAGAAAAGGATGATATCGGTGAACGCCTGAGCAATCTTCAGGAGCTTTTAGAGAAGCAGATGCAGGCGACAAAGGAGAAAGAGGAAGAAAAAAAGGACGAGGATGATACCGGAAAGCAGTATTTTGATCTGATCCGGAAAAAATTAGAGGATAATGAGGTCGAGGAGACCTATATCAGTCAGATTTTAGATGATATTGAGGGAAGCCTAGGGAAAAATGCAACCCTGGATGCAATCTTAGCCGGTGTTTATCAAAAAATTGTGTTAAAGATCGGGGAACCGCATTTGATCGAGGTCCAAACAAAGAAAACAAAGTATATTTTCTTTATTGGTCCTACGGGTGTAGGGAAAACGACAACGATTGCGAAGATTGCAGCTACATTGAAGCTGACGAAAAAAACGAAGCTTGCGTTAGTGACCTCGGATACCTATCGGATCGCAGCAGTAGAACAGTTGCGGACCTATGCGAATATTTTAGGGATTCCACTGCAGGTTGTCTATACGCCGGAGGATATGAAGCAGGCAACAGAAGAATTGAGAGATTATGATCTTGTATTTGTGGATACGGCAGGACGCTCGCACAATAATGATGAACAGAGAGAGGATATCAGTAAGCTTTTCGATGCGGTATCAGAGAACCAGAGAGAGGTGTATCTGGTTCTGAGTGCGACGACAAAATATAAGGATCTGGTAAGGATTGCGACGACCTATGCAGAGATGACCAAATATAACCTGATCTTTACAAAATTAGACGAAACAGATACGATAGGAAATATCTTTAATATCCGGATGCTGACGGGCGCACCACTCTCCTATAGCACACACGGACAGAATGTTCCGGATGATATCGGAAAAACAAATGCACAAAACATTGCAAAACAACTCCTTGGGGGGAATGGATAATGGACCAGGCAGAACAGCTTAGGAATATCATTAAACAACAGAATAAAAAAGCTCATTTGGCCCGTGTCATTACCGTTACCAGTGGAAAGGGCGGAGTCGGAAAGTCTAATGTGGCAGTGAACCTGGCAATCCAGTTAAGCAAACTGGGAAAAAAGGTCGTCATCTTAGATGCGGATTTCGGGCTTGCCAATATTGAGGTCATGCTTGGAATCCGGCCGGAATATAATCTGGCAGATATGATGTTTCGAGGCAAGGATTTAAAAGACATTATATCGAAGGGACCGGAGAATATCGGCTTTATTTCCGGAGGCTCAGGTCTCAGGGAGCTTACGAATCTTGACAGCGACCAGATCAGGAGCCTGGTGCGGTCGATGTATGAGTTAGACCATCTGGCAGATGTCGTTTTAGTAGATACCGGTGCGGGGATTTCGGAAACCGTTATGGATCTTGTACTGTCAAGCGAGGAGGTTCTTTTGGTAGCCACGCCGGAGCCTACCTCGATCACGGATGCGTATGCCCTTTTGAAGACATTGTGCAGAAAGGAAGATTACGATAAGGAGCGCACGAAGATCCATATGATCGCAAATCGTACGCATGATTATACAGAGGGGAAAGAACTATACGAAAAGCTGAATACGGTAGTTGAAAAATTCTTACATATGAATATGGATTATATCGGTCATATTCCTTATGATGAAAAGCTTCCTAATTCGGTTATGAAGCAGCAGCCGGTTTCAATGCTGTATCCGAATGCAGCATCGACAAGAGCAATGCTTGATATTGCCATGCTTCTTTTGAATGGCCAGACCGCAGATCATATAGAAAGAGAGCGGGGTCTGTCAGGACTTTTGGCTAAAATGTTCAAAAGCAGAAAATAACAAAAAGGATACTGAGGTAAAAAATGTTAGAGCACTTAATCAAAAAAGAGGATCAGATCAGGGTATACAGCAGAAGACAGGCTGATGAAAATTATTTAGAGGAGGATGCCTCCCAGATCATGAAGGGAAAGGTCTTTCAAATCGTTTCTGAAACGGAGCTGGAGGTGGAAGCTGAGAATATTTTTCATGATTTAAAAAAAGATGTTTGTTATGTGCTCTATATGTTTTCCTATGAAAAGGTTTTTCTGTGCGAGGCATATTACCGGATGGAAGAATATCAGTCGGGAAGGCAGGTAATCTCTTTTGAAATCCTTTCGCCGCTTGAAAGAGTACAGAGGAGAATGCATGTCAGAGTGTCGTGCAGGGTTTCGCTTGCATACAGGTCAGTAAGTGCAGAAGAGTTAAATCTGATGCTGAATAAGGAAGATTCAGGGGAAGCTGCGGAACAGAAAAGGGATACGGTTTATCAGGAGACTATGATTGACCTGAGTGCGGGAGGAATCCGTTTTACAACCGGGGAAAAGCTTCATTATAAAGATTATTTGTACACAGAGTTTGAAATACCGGAGGAAAAGGAACCGTTAAAGGTAAGCGGTTACGGACAGGTCATTTATGCCGATACATTTAGGGGAGAAGAGGGTTTATACGATATACGGCTGAAGTTTATCGGAATGCCGGAAGATATGAAGGAAAAGATTATACATTATGTATTTTATCTGGAAAGAGAGAATAGAAAAAGTTAGATGGGAGGGTCGGTTATGAAAAAAATCTTAGTGGTTGATGATTCTGCACTCATGAGAAGGGTTCTATTTGATATAATAAACGCCGACGACAATCTTACTGCAGATCAGTATGCAGTGAATGGACTTGAAGCATTAGAATTTCTGGAGTCCGGAATCAAATTCGATGCAATCATTTTGGATATTAATATGCCAAGGATGAATGGAATTGAGTTTTTGCGGGAGATGCGAAAAAGAAGGATTTCCATTCCTGTTCTTGTGGTCAGTACGATCGCAAAGGAGGGGGCAAAGGAAACGATTCAGGCGTTAGAGCTTGGAGCCTTTGATTTTGTAACGAAGCCGGACAGTCTGTCAGATGCAAAGGGTGGAAAGTTTGGAGATAATGTCAAGAACAGATTATACGCGGCAATGGAAATCAGCGAAGAAACTGCCGCAAAACCTGCACCGGCTGCAAAGAAGAAAAAGCCGGTCATGCCTGTGTTAAAGAGTGTGACAGAAGAGGATATCAAGAAATTCGAGAAGCAGGAGAAGAACAGGGAAGACAGTCATGCCCATCATATGGAATTGAAGTTTTCC